>NZ_JAAGNB010001115.1:0-6608 GCF_010550475.1 Amycolatopsis sp. SID8362 | reverse complement strand
TCCAGCGGCTGGCGCGCGGCTACCTGCGGGCCGCACGGGCCCGCGAGGCCTACGCCGAGGAGTTCGGCGGCCGCACCGTCTTCGGCGCGCCCGGCACCGAGCGCGACGAGCTGGCCGAGCGCCTCACGGCCGAGCTGCTCGAGGCCTACCTGACCCGCCTCCCGGGCGCCCGCATCTTCCACGGCCTCGCCTGGCCGGGCTCGGTCTTCGCGGACGTCGACCACGCGGTGCTGTGCGGCAAGCGCCTGGTGCTCATCGAGTCCAAGCTCTGGCTGCCGGGCCACTACGAGACCGCCGAAGACGGGCGCCTGCTGCGCAACGGGAGGCCGTTCCGCGGCGGCGGGAGCCGGCTCGCCGAGAGCCTCGCGGCCTACCGCGACCTGCTGCCGGGCGTCGCGCTGCGCGGCGCGATGATCGTGTACCCGAGCCGCAGCGGCGACCTGACCACGGCCGACCCCGGCGACTGGGCGGCCGCGCCGATGACCCCGGAGGAGTTCCTCCACGAGATCGGCGAGTGGCTGGCCGCCGATCCGTCCACTGTGGACCACGAGGCGCTGCGGACGGTCCGCGACCAGGTCGTCGGCGGAGGCGGCCGCGCGGCGTGAGCCGGCCCGCACCGCTCTCGACGCGCCGCCACGGTGTCTTGACCGGGTCGACGGCTCGGCGGCCCGCGCCCCGGAACGACATGAAAGAGTCATTCACCTCGTCAGACGACATGAAAGGGTCATTCATGTCGTCTGGCTCACGCAGCACCGCGACCGGAACCGGCGGACCCGGCGACTTCACCAGACCGCCGACACGCGCGGCCGGATCGGCGGCGCCGGCCCGGAACGACATGAATGAGTCATTCACGTCGTCCGGCCCCCGCAGCACCGCGACCGAAACCGGCGGACCCGGCGACCTCGCCAGATCGCCGACGCGCACAGCCGGATCGGAAACGCCGCCATCGTGAGCCCCGCCGCCACCCTCGGCACCGTCCTGCTCGCCTACCTACCCGCCGCGATCTCCCCCGGCCCCAACTTCATCCTCATCGCCCACACCGCGGCCGCCGGCACCCGCAAAGCCGCGCTCGCCGTCGCGCTCGGGGTCGTCGCCGCGGGTGGTCTCCTGGCCGCCGTCGCCGTCTTCGGGCTGGGCACCGTCCTGGCCCA
Source organism: Amycolatopsis sp. SID8362 (assembly GCF_010550475.1). Classification (NCBI taxonomy): domain Bacteria; kingdom Bacillati; phylum Actinomycetota; class Actinomycetes; order Pseudonocardiales; family Pseudonocardiaceae; genus Amycolatopsis; species Amycolatopsis sp. SID8362. The sequence goes on along the minus strand of NZ_JAAGNB010001115.1, from coordinate 5,457 downwards.
CCACCCCTGGCTGGCAACGGCGCTCCGCATCATCTGCGGCGCCTACCTGGCCTGGCTCGGCCTCCGCCTCTGGCTCACCGCCAGAACACCGGAATCCGCCCCGCCCGAAGCCCGCGGCAACGCGTTCCGCCGCGGCGTCGTCAGCAACCTCACCAACCCGAAAGCCGCGGCGTTCTTCGGCAGCGTCCTCACCGCGACCCTGCCGCCCACCGAACCCACCGCCGTCAAGGCCGCCGCCGTCGCGCTGATCGTCGTCGCCTCGGCTGCCTGGCACCTCGGTGTGGCGCTGCTGTTCTCCTCCCCCGCCACCCAGCGCTGGTACGCCCGCGCGAAACCGGCCCTCAACCGCGTCGTGGGCACGATCCTCGCCGTTCTCGGGGTCACCTTGGCCCTGACGCCGTGAAGGCCTCCCCGCGGCGAGCGAGGAGGCCTTCACGAACCCTGCGGGAACTACCGAACGCCGCCCGAGGCGCGCTGCTTCTGCGCCTGCGCGGAGCGGGTGCAGACTTCGCCGACGTCGACCGTCTGGCCGCGGTCGACGAAGACGTCCGCCACGCCGACGAGCTTGCCGTTCGGCGACGAGCACGTCAGCTGGTAGGCCTCCTTCGTGCCGTACGTCGGCGGGATCGGCGACGCGAACGACACGTCCCCGGTCCAGTCGTCGACGGCGTTCGGGTCGGCCTGGTCGTAGTTGACCACCACGGCCTTGTAGTCGCCGGCCGGCGGGTCGAACAGCACGGCGTGCTCGGACGTCGTGCCGCCGTTGGCCGACGAGCTGACCAGGTTGCCCGCCGCGTCGTAGACGAACAGGTCCCAGTCGGTCGCCGGGCTCGCCCAGTTGACGTTCACGCTGAACTTCCCGTTGTCGACCTTCGGCAGGCCGTCGACGTGGAAGGTGAACGAGTCGCCCGCCGGGTCGGCCGGGTAGTTCTGGTTGATCGGCGGCACCCCGGCCGGGTTGGTGACCGCGAAGCCCTGCTGCGCCGGGCCCTGCGGGTCGCGCCCGTACCGGCCGGCCACGTACGGCCGCGTCGACGGGTTGACCGACCACGCGAAGCGCCCGCCGGAAGCGGTGAACTTCGAGTTCAGGTCGTCGGTGTAGTAGATCGGCGGCTTGGTGGTGCCGTCGGGCTGGAGCACCGGCGAGGTCGGCGTCTGGAACGTCTTGTGCAGCTTGAGCTGGTAGCCCTTCGGCGCCGAGCCGATCAGCGTCGAGTGCTGCTGCGGGTCGGCCGCGTTGCCCAGCATGTCCAGGAACGCCTGCCGGTTGCCGCCCTTGCCGGCGCCGGCCGCGGGGGCCAGGCCTTCGTACTCCGCCACGACGTTGTCGGCGTACGGGCCGTGGAAGCCGTTGCCGCCGACCTCGATGGTGAAGCCCCAGCCACCGGTGGCCCAGTACGACCAGTCCTCGGTGGTGCCGGTGGTGTCGTAGAGCGCCCAGCTCGGCTCGCTGGTGTAGCCGTTGCGCGAAGCCAGCTTGTCGCCGAGGGCCTTGTACTGCGGCTCCTCCAGCGGCGGGCGGACGTCGGCCACGCCCGGCGGGCGCAGCACCAGCGCCGCGACGGTGTGCATCGTCAGCAGGTTCGTGACCTGGCGGGACGCCACGATCGAGCGCACGTTGCGCACCTCGGGCTCGCTGAACGGCCCGGACCCGCGGAAGGTGTCGCCGCTCCAGGACAGCTCGGCGCCGGCGCCGCCCCAGAAGCCCGCGTAGTTGCGGTTCGGGTCGGTGCCGCGGACGCGCCCGCCCGGGTTGGCCTTGCACACGCCGGTCGCGAACTGCGGCGGCGAGTCGTTGACGTTGCAGTTCTTGCGCTTCATTTCGTAATCGAACCGGGTGAAGTCACCCTTCGGCTCGGCCTCGCGGGAGATCTCGAAGCCGTCCGGGTTGATGATCGGCACGACGATGTTGCGCGTCTTGCTCACCAGCCCGCGGATGGCGGCGTCGTGCGAATAGCCGTTGATCAGCTCGTACGCCCATTCCATGACGTGCTCGCCGGCCGGCCACTCCCGGGCGTGGTGCACGCCCATGGTGAAGTTGACCGGCTTGCCGTCGGTCACGTTCTTGACGTCGGTGGCGATTTCGATGCCGACGACGTCGCGGCCTTCCCACGTCGATTCCGGCATGGTGAACGCCGAGACGAGGCTGGGGTTCTTGCGGGCGAGCTCCTTGAGCTCGTAGTTGTACTCGTAGAGGTGCCGGTAGCTGGTCCGCCCGGACGGCAGCGCCGAAGCGGCGGTCTTCGCGGCGTACTCGCGGTCGGTCTTCGCGTCCTGGACCGACTTGGCCGACAGGTCCGCCTCGAGCACCTTCGACTTGAAGCCGCTGCCGGCGAGCGTCTTGCGGTCGGCGTCGTTCGCCAGCACGACCTCGACGCCGGTCGCGTCGCCCTTCTCGGTGACGTCGAGGCCGAGGCCGGTGAGCTTGTTCTTGTCGGCGCGCGTCGGCGTCTCGACGCGGACGAGCTCCGCGCGCTGCGGCGCCGCGGTGGTCCCGGTCGGCGTGCCCTGCGGGGTCAGCGCGAGGAAGTCGACGCCGAGCTGGGCCTGCCCGGCCGAGCCGCCGTAGCGGCAGCCCTGGACGACGAGCTCCTGGCCCTTCTTCACGAAGCTTTCGGCGAGTTCGTGGGTGCGCAACGCCGTCGAAGCGGCGACGACGGCACCGGTCGCCTTGTCGAAAACGGCGACGTCCCAGTCGCCTTCGGTGCCCGGGGTGGCCTTGAGCCTGGCCTGGACGAGACCGTCCACGGTGGACGTCAGCTCGCGGCGATCGGTGCCCGCGGTGCCCTTGGGCAGCACTTTCGCGAAGCACGAGCGGGGTACGGACTTGTCGGCGCGCAGGATGTTCTGCGCCGCGCCGGCGGTACCGGTGGGTAGCGCGACGAACGTTCCGGCCAGTGCCACGGCCGAAGCCAGCAGCACCAGCCGTCTTGGTGAATTCCCCACAGGAAAAGCCTCCTTGACCGAGGGCCCGGCACGGCGGACGTACCGGTAGCGGGTGACCATAATGGAGGAAATCCGGCTGCGGTAACCGCCGTAAGTCGTACAGCCTTCAGCCCGTACGGCTGCCCCGAAGGACCTTTCACCGGGAGTTCAACCGGTGGTCGGCTACTGTCGGTTCATGGTCACGGTCCCTGCGCGACGGGTGTCGGTCGCGGTCTCGCTCAGCGGCCTGGCCGCACTGGCGATCGGCGCCGGCTTGGTGCTGCTGCTGCAGGTCATCCCGCCGACCGACGCGATCTCCCCGACCCGCCGCACGATCAGCGAGTACGGCCTGTCGGACCACAAGTGGGTGTTCGACCTCGCGGTGATCCTGGTGGCGCTGGGCTCGGCCGCGGGCCTGGCGGTGCTGGGCGGGCAACGCAGGCTGCCCGCACCGGCGGCCATCCTGGGTACATTGTGGACGGTCGGGCTGCTGGTCATCGTGGCGTTCCCGAAGCCGGACTGGGCCACCGTCTCCCGCGCCGACTTCGGCGGGACGCTGCACCGGATCGCGAGCGTGGTCGCGTTCGTGGCGTTGCCGCTGGCGGTGCTGGTGGCCGCGCGCACGGCGTTCCCGGCGTCCCCGGGCCGCCGCTGGGCCGCGCGGGTGCTGGCGATCCTTTCGCTGGGCTGGTTCGCGGTGATCCTGGGCGCGGTGGTGGTGGCCGCGGCCGGGGACGGCCGGTGGTGGACGTTGATCCCGCTGGGACTGGTGGAACGCGGGATGGCACTGACGGAGCTGATCGCGCTGGGCGTGCTGCTGGCGCCGGTCAGGTCTGGGCGACCCGGTTAGAGCTGGGGCTCCACGGTGTTCACGAGCCGCGGATCGGGCTCCCCGCCCGACATCTTCAAGAACCCCCGCGCCACCCGCGCCAGCAGCAGCCAGTTCTTCGGCCTCTTCTTGTCCACCCCGCCGACCAGCTGCTTGAGCATCGACAGCGTGTCGAAGTAGATCCGCTCGCAGACGAGCTTTTCCTCGGCGTCGAAGACGAAATAGGCCGTCATCCGCACCCGGAAGGGCGAGCCCGTCGCCGGGACCGGGCCGAGCGGACCCAGGTGCGTGCCCAGCAGCCAGAACTCGACGATGACCGCGTCGGCGCTGTGGCGCAGCGCGATCAGCTCGTGGTGCTGGTCGGGGAACGCCGCGCGCGTGTCGTGGTAGTAGCCGCGGACGGCGTCGCCGCCGTCGTGGACCGTCATCGTCGCGATGACCTCGTAGTGCGGGTGCGGGAACGTCGACAGCGTCGCGTCCCAGTCCTGGGCGACCTCGTCGCGGAAGTGGTCGAGGACCAGCTTCTGCCGGGCCGCGAGGACCTCTTGGGCGGGGATCGGCCGCATCGGCCACTCCTTTATCTACGGCGTAGGTATTCGTGGATAACCTACACTGTAGGCAACGCCGAAAGAAGGGGGAAGCCGTGCTCGAAGGAGCCCTGGCCCGCGCGAAACCCGTCGTCCGGTGGAGCCTCGGGCACGCGCTGCCCCGGACCGTGCTGCGCCGCGAGGCCAAGCGCGGCGACCTGCAGGGGCGGATGGTCGTGGCCGCCGCCGACGGGCGGGACCTGACCGGGTTGTTCGAGGAGATCCGCGCCGCCGGGCCGCTCGCGCGCACCCGGTTCGGCTGGATGACCACCACGCACGCCGCGGTCCGGGAAGTGCTCTCCAGCGAGGACTTCCGCGTCGGCGTCATCGGCGCCGATGGTTCGCCGCTCGGGCGGCTGGTCGAGTGGTCGGCCGGCGAGCACCTGCACCCGGTGCGGCCGCCGTCGCTGCTGGCCGTCAACCCGCCCGAGCACACCCGCTACCGCAAGCTCGTCACCGGCGTGTTCACCGCGCGGGCCGTGGAGCAGCTGCGCGGGCGCGTGCAGGAGATCGCCGACGGCCTGCTCGACGGACTCGACCCGCACCGCCCGCTCGACCTCGTCGAGTCCTACTGCGGGCTGCTGCCGGTGACGGTCATCAGCGAGATCCTCGGTGTGCCGCCGTCCGACCTCGGCAAGGTGCTGGCACTGGGCTCGGCGGCCGCGCCCAGCCTCGACCTCGGCCTGGGCTGGCGGACGTTCCGCCACGTCGAGACCGCGTTGGGCGAGTTCGACACCTGGCTCGGCGAGCACCTCGAGCACCTGCGGCGGCACCCGGGCAAGGACCTGTTCAGCAAGCTCGTCGCGGCCCGCGACGACGGCGTCGGCCTGACCGAGACGGAGCTGAAGTCGACCGCGGGCCTGGTGCTGGCGGCCGGGTTCGAGACGACGGTCAACCTGCTCGGCAGCGGCATCGCGCTGCTCGCCGGCGATCCCGGGCAGCTCGCCGTGCTGCGCGAGCGTCCCGAGCTGTGGGGCAACGCCGTCGAGGAGGTGCTGCGGTACGACCCGCCGGTGCTGCTGACCGGACGCCTCGCGACGCGCGCGACCGAGATCGCCGGCGTGCCGCTGCCGCGCGGCGCGCTGGTGACGACCGTGCTGGCCGGCGCGAACCGCG
>NZ_JAAGNB010001063.1:0-5998 GCF_010550475.1 Amycolatopsis sp. SID8362 | reverse complement strand
ACCCCCGCCGCGCCGCGCCCGGCCGACGACCGGCCCCGGCTGCCCCGGCGTGAGCCGCAGCAGAACCTCGTCGCCCAGCTCGAGGCCGAACCGGACGACAGCGACGACGACGTCGTGGCGCCGGGCGAAGGCACCGCGCGCACGCTGGCGGCGTTCCACAAGGGCACCCGCCGCGGCCGCGGGCCGGACGAAGCGTAGTTCCCGACCGCACACAGGAAAGTCCACACAGGAAAGTCAGGGTCTGACGTCGAATGAACGAGTACGGGAACCCCAAACCCGATCTCAACTGGCTGCTCGACGACGTGGTGAGCCGCGTGGTCGGCGCGCAGAACGCGATCGTGCTGTCCGCCGACGGGCTGCTCATCGGCAAGTCGGCGGGCATGAGCAAGGACGACTCGGACCAGCTGTCGGCGATCGCCTCCAGCTTGCAGAGCCTCGCCAAGGGGGTGAGCAAGCAGTTCAACCGCGGCCCGGTGCTGCAGAACATGATCGAGATGGAGCGCGGCTACCTGTTCGTCTCGGCGGCGGGCCAGGGTGCCTGCCTCGCCGTGCTGGCCGCGGACAACGTCGACGTCGAAATGATCGCCTACGAGATGAGCCGCCTGGTCAAACGGGTCGGCGACTACATGGCGTCGGCGCCGCGCGAAGCGGCGCACGTCCTGCGGGAGGCCACGTGAGCTCGGACGACGGCTGGTACGACGAGGCCGCCGGGCCGCTGGTCCGGCCGTACACGATCACGAGCGGCCGGACGCCGGCCGACAGCGCGCGGCTGGACCTGTCCACACAGGTCATGACGCTGCGGTCGGAGCAGGAGCCGGTCGGGCTGGGCCCGGAGCACGTGGCGATCGTGCAGCTGTGCCGCCACCCGGTTTCGGTCGCGGAGATCGCCGTGTACGTGAAGATCCCGCTGGGGGTCGTGCGCGTGCTCGTCGGCGACCTGATCGAACGCGGCCTCGTGATCACGCGCTCCCCCACCCACCACCCGGCGCAGTCGCCGGACCTCGAAACACTCCAGGCGGTTCTCGATGGCCTCATCAAGTACTGACGGCACGGGGGCCGACCTGGTCCCGACGCCGGTCAAGATCATCGTCGCGGGCGGGTTCGGCGCCGGGAAGACCACGATGGTCGGTTCGGTCAGCGAGATCCCGCCGCTGACGACCGAAGAGGTGCTCACCGAGGCGAGCGCCGGGATCGACGACCTGTCCGGTGTGGAGCGCAAGACCACCACGACGGTCGCGCTCGACTTCGGCCGGATCACGATCTCGCCGCGGCACGTCCTGTACCTGTTCGGGACGCCGGGGCAGGCGCGCTTCTGGTTCATGTGGGACGACCTGGCGCGCGGCGCGATCGGGACGGTCGTGCTGGTCGACACCCGGCGGCTGGAGACCAGCTTCGCCGCCATCGACTTCTTCGAGCGCCGGAAGATCCCGTTCGTCGTCGCGGTGAACTGCTTCGACAACGCGCCGCGCTACACCGCCGACGAGATCCGAGAGGCCCTCGTGGTCCCGGATCGAGTGCCCATCGTCATGTGTGACGCGCGTGACAGGGACTCCAGCAAGCTCGCGCTGATCCGGTTGGTGAAGCACGCGATGACGGTGGTGCCCGCGCGGGTCTGAGACCTGCGCGTTGTCCACTTGGTGTCCGGTCTGGACTCGCCGGTGTCCGATGTGTCCCTCCGTGTCCACCCCGGACACCGGCGTACCCACATGGCCCAATTGGTTGCACCACCCGGGTGCAGCTTTTTAGTTGAGCAAGCATCCAACTGATAGCATCCGCTCGTGACCAGTCGAGTGCCGGACTTTCCTGAATATATAAGGGAAAACTATCCGGCACAGGGCCGTCTGTTCGGTGACTTTCTGTGCGGGCTCTGGGCTACTGCGAGTGAAGCGCTCGGGGTGCCGGTGGAACAGTCCGTCCGGACGACCAGGGCGTTGCGCGCCGCACTCCCCCGCTGGGCGCACGACCGGATCGGGCTCGTACCCGCGCACCCGTCCTATGTGGCGGATGACGGATTCCCGGCCGAGATGTCGGTGAACTGGTCCGGCGGCGAACCCGAACTGCGCATCCTGTTCGACAGCCTGGGTCACGACGTCGTCTGGCCCGGGGACGGCGGGCTCGTCACGCGCCGGCTCGACCGCGTCCACGAGACGTTCACCCCGCGGGCAGGCCGCCCGTCGCCCGCGCCGGTGTGGCACTCGATCGCCTGGCGCCCGCCGTCGCGGATCGTCCACAAGACCTACTTCGGGCTCTACGCCTGGCCGCACACGCACCGCGAGGCCGCCGTCGCGGAGGCGATGGACCGGCTCGGCATGGGCGAGGCCTGGGACGACGCCCGCCGCCGCGTCGAAACCGTCGGCGGCGAACGGGAAATCGAGTTCTTCGCGGTCGACCTGGCCGACGAAGCCGAAGCCCGGGTCAAGATCTACTACCGCAACCACGACGCCGGTCTCGCCGAAGTCAACGACGTCGCTTCGGTGGCGCTGAGCCACGACGCGGCCGCCGCGGCGGCCGCGTACCGCACGCTGACCGGCGGCCGCCCCGAAGCCGGGGAAGCCGCCCTGAGCTGCCTCGCGTTCCGGTCCGGGGTGGACCGGGCCGCGGAGTCCACGACGTACCTGCGCCTGCCCGATCTCACGTCCAGTGACGAAGAAGCCGTTGAGCGCACGGCGGAACTGCTGCACCGCGAAGGCGTCGACCCGGGCCGGTTCCGCCTCCTCACCGCCGCGCTGGCGCCGGGTCCGCTGTCCGATACACGCGTGCTGGAGCTCGTGAGCTACCGCACAGCGGGCCGCCGCGGCGACGTGACCACGTACTTCCGGTTCCCCGTCTACGACCGGGCGCTCGCGCCCGTTGATCTTGGCTAGGCGTCCCGGAAGGATGATCTCCCGCAGCACCAAGCTAAGGAGCCGATCGTGACCCAGCAGGACGTCGAGCGCGTCGCCCGCCACAACGAGCAGCGGCAACGGGAATACGAATCCTCGGACCTGATCCGCCTGCTGACCGACGAGACCACGCCGCCGGAAACCCGGAAGGCCGTGCTCACGTACCTGCAGCCGTGGTCGAACGCCTTCCAGCGGATGATCAGCGCGCGGGTCAGCTTCGAGAGCGACCCGGAACTGCGGGCGCTCGCGCTGGAGCACCAGCAGGAAGAGGTCGGGCACGACAAGATCCTCGCCCGCAGCCGCGCGGAGGACCGGCAGCTGGTCTGGGACCCGGTCATCGAAATGGGCGCCTCGTGGTTCGTCGACCAGTTCGCGATCCTGCCCGGCGTGCAGCGCGCGGTGCTGGCGCACCTGGCGCTCGAAGCCGGCAGCCTCGTGTTCAGCCAGGCGGGCACGAAGGCGTTCCCCGAGGACGAATACTTCGAGCTACACGACGAAGCCGACGTCGAGCACCTTGAGATGGGGTACGAACTCCTGCGGCAGCGCGAGGACTGGACCGACGACGCGGTGATCGCGGTCCTCGACCGCGCGTGGCAGGTGATCGGCGTGGTTTCCGACCGCATCGCCGAGTGCGCCCGCCGCGATACGGTGGCGGCATGACCACACCCGACCCCGCCGACGCCGCCCGCGCGATCGCCGCCGAAGCCGCCGAGGCCTACCGGGAAGCACTGGGAGAGCGCCTGATCGGCGCGTACCTGCTGGGCAGCCTGTCCTACGGCGGCTACTCCGCGGCGGCCAGCGACATCGACCTGGCCCTCGTCCTCACCGACGTCCCGGAGGGTGACGAGGTCGCGCCGGTGACGGCCGCGCTGCAGGAGCGGAGTCCGTTGCACCGCAAGCTGTCGGTGTTCTGGGCCTCCCTCCCGGCCCTGCGCGAAGGCCGCGACGACGGCCGCTTCCCGGCACTGGACCGCCTGCAGCTCGCCGACCACGGCGTCCTCCTGGCCGGCCGCGACGTCCTGTCCGAGGTGGCCCGCCCGGCCGCGGCGGAAATGCTGCTGGAGAGCGCGCGCTTCGCGACCGCGGTCCTGGCGACCGACGAGGTGGCGGCCGAGTTCCGCGAACCCCGCCGCCTGCTGGCCGACAAGGTGTGGTTCACGAAGGCGGTGCTGTTCCCGGTCCGGTTCCTTTGCTCGGCAACGCTTCCGACGGGCCGCGCGGCGAACAACGACGAGGCGATCGAGTGGTACCTGTCCCAGCCGGACACCCCGGCGGCCTCGCTGGTGAAGCTGGCGGAGCGCGTCCGGGCCGGCCACCCGCTGGCGGCGGAGGAGGCACGGCCGGAGCTGCTGACGGGCCTGGTTCCGTTGTACCGCCACTACATCGAGGCGGAGACGAAGCGCCTGCGCGACACCGGCGCGCCCGCGGACGTCGTGAAGGCGTTCGAAGACTGGGGCGACCGGCTGGGCTGAGTTCCCGCGCGGGGTCGTGAGTGTGCAGTCGGGTTAGAACCCGACTGCACACTCACGACTGCGGTGTCGGCACCTGCGGGTTCCGGGCCGCCCAAGCGGCCACCTGGGCCCGTGAGTCGAAACCCAGCTTCCGCAGGATGCGGTTCACGTGGCCTTCCGCCGTGCGCCGGGAAATGACGAGCCGGTCCGCGATCTCCTGGTTGGACCGGCCGTCCGCGATCAGGAACGCGACTTCGCCTTCCCGCTCCGTCAACGGCGTCGGGCGCGCCCGGTCCGTCGCCTGGGGCCGGGACGGGCCCGAGTCCCCGAGCGCGTACGCGATCGCCTCCGGGAGGCCGAACTCGCGGCCGCGGCGCACCGCCGCTTCGAACGGGCCGTCGCCCAACGCGCGCCGAGTGCGCGTCTCGCACTCGCCGTGTGGGGCGCCGAAGTAGCGCGAGCCGAACATCGGGAAGCCGACCGCCTGCCAGATCGGCTGCGCCGAACCCAGCATGACCGCCGCCGGCTCCCACTGTTCGCGGGCGGCCTCGGTCCACGCCAGTGCCTCGATCGCCAGCACGATGCCGAGCAGGTCGTGGAACGTGCTCTTCACGCGCAGGCAGTCCCGCCCGTGTTCGGCCGCCCGGTCGAGGTCGCCGCGGCCCAGCGCGACCAGGGCCTGCGCGTAGACCGCGTACGCGTGCGCCCACTGCTCGCCGTGGGCGGCGCCGGTCGCGCACGCCTCCTCGCACAGCCGGCCCGCGCGGTCGAGGTCGCCCAGGAACACCGACGCGATGGCCAGCTCGATGCCGGCCAGCATCACGTTGCTGTTCAGCTCGCCGAGCTGCCGGTAGCGGGCCTGTGCCTCTTCGAACAGCGTCTTCGCGTCGCCGACGTCGTCCCCGACCAGCAGGTTGCAGCCGAGCCGGTGCGTCGCGTACGCCAGCGCGACCTCGTCGCCGGTCCGCGTCGCGTAGGCGCGGCACTCCTCCAGCATCGCGACCGCGGCGGCGTTGTCACCCTGCAACGTCGCGACGTACCCGTTGACGCACAACGCTTTCGCCCGTTCCGCGTCCGGTTCGGCGGCGAGGGCGAGTGCGCGGTCGAGCCAGTGGCGGCCTTCGCCGAACACCCCGCAGCCCGCCCAGTAGAACCAGAGGGTCGAGGCCAGCCGGAGGCCGGTGCCGAGCTCGCCCGGCTCCGTCAGGCTGTAGTCCAGCGCGGCCCGCAGGTTCGCGTGCTCGAGACGGGTCCGCCGGAAGATGTCCGCCTGCCCGGGCCCGAACCACGCCCGTTCGCTCCGCTCGGCGACGTCGAGGTAGTGGTCCCGCATCCGCCGCAGCACCGGCGCCGTCTCGCCGGACGCGGTCAGCTTGTCGCGGCCGAACTGCCGCAGCGGTTCCAGCAGCCGGAACCGCTGCCGGTCGCCGTCGGCCTCGCGGAGCAGCACCGACTTCTCGACGAGCCCGGCGATCCGGTGCCGCAGCTCGGCGGCGGGCAGCCCGTCGCCGGCGCAGACGCGCTCGGCCGCCGCGACGTCGAAGCCGCCCGCGAACACCGACGCCCGCGCCCACAGGTGCCGTTCGGCGGGCGAGCACAGCGCGAAGCTCCATTCGACGGCGGCGCGCAGCGTCTGGTGCCGCGGCTCCCCGCCGCGCTTCACCG
>NZ_JAAGNB010001015.1:0-10386 GCF_010550475.1 Amycolatopsis sp. SID8362 | reverse complement strand
CGCTGCTTCGTCGACGACATCCAGGCGTACTCGGTGAACGAGGTCGCGATCAACTGGAACTCGGCGCTGGCGTGGCTGACCAACTGGACGGCGGAGAAGTCGCCGTCGGGTGCGGACACCACGGCGCCGACCGCGCCGGGCACGCCCGCCGTGTCCGCGGTCTCGGCCACCGGCGCGACGCTGACCTGGCCGGCGGCGGCCGACCCGGAGAGCGGCGTCGCGGGCTACGACGTCGTCCGCGTGGACGGCTCGACCCGGAAGGTGCTCGCCACCGTCACCGGGACGAGCGCGACGCTGACCGGGCTGACGGCGTCGACCGCCTACAACGTGGTCGTCGTGGCGCGCAACGGAACCGGCCTGAGTTCGCCGGATTCGCCCGCGGCGCGGTTCACGACGCTCGCGGCGGGCGGCTGCGCGGTCACCTACGCGGCGAACACCTGGACCGGCGGCTTCACGGCGACGGTGAACCTGACCAACACCGGCACCACCGCGTGGTCGGCGTGGAAGCTGAAGTTCTCCTTCCCCGGCAACCAGAAGGTGACGCAGGGCTGGTCGGCGACCTGGGCGCAGTCGGGCGCGGACGTGACCGCCACGTCCTTGCCGTGGAACGGTTCGGTGGCGCCGGGCCGCTCGGTGGCGATCGGGTTCAACGGGAGCTACACCGGGAGCAACGCGAACCCGGCGGCGTTCACGGTGAACGGCGCGGCCTGCGGCTGAGCGACGGACGTCACGTGCCCCGGCCGGAACACCGGCCGGGGCCGTGCGTTGTAACGGGTGCCTGATTCTCCCGCTTCCGCTCGCAGGTCGACCCCCCTCAGACCTCCGCTGAGCGGGAGCGGGTCTGCGCCGCTTGCGCGTGCGGGTCGTCCGCGGGCAGCCACGCGTTCTCGGTGACCTGCGAACCGACGTCCCGCGTCAACGCCGCGAGCACGCCGCGGACCGCCGCGCTGCTTTCGTCCCGGCGGCACACCAGCGACCACGTCCAGAACGGCGCCGGGTCCACCACCGGCCGCCGCGCGAGGTCCGGCGGGACCGGCGCCGTCTGGCCCTTGGGGGAGTTCAGCACGGGACGGCCCAGCTTGCGGACGTGGTCGAAGAACGCCGGCCCGGTGATGCCGCCGTCGTGCGTGCGGACCACCTTCGCCCCCGTGGCCGCGGCGAACTCCTCGGCGAAGGCGTTCCAGGAGGCCCAGCTCGCGGTGTCCGCGTCCACCAGCACGACCGTGTCCGCCGCGCGGACCGGGGCGGTGCCGGTGCCGATCGCGTGCAGGCGGTCCGCGCCGATCAGGTGCCCTTCGAGGTCGTGCTCGGCCAGGTCGGCGGCGCGGGCCCAGCTGATGGCCAGGTCGATGCTGCCGTCGGCGACGCGGCGCAGCTGGGCGTGCGAAGGCAGCACCCACGTGGCGACGTGCAACTGCGCCACTCCCGCGGTTCGGTCGAGCAGGTCGGCGGGGCGCCAGTTGACGTACCCCAGCCGCACCGGTTCGGTCGCGGCGAAGCCCGCCGCCGAGCGGCGCAGGTCGTCCGCCTGCTCCAGCAGCGCGCGGATCCGGGGCAGCAGCGCCTCGCCGCAGGCGGTGAGCGACACCGAACGCCGGTCGCGGTCGAAGAGGCGGACCCCGAGGTCGCGCTCCAGCGCCTTGATCTGCTGGGACAGCGACGGTCCCGCGATGTGCAGCCGCTCCGCGGCCCGGCCGAAGTTCAGTTCCGTGGCGACGGCCACGAAGTACCGAAGCTGGCGTAGCTCCATCCCGGCAGCTTAGTGCGGTGGGAGTGCGCGCCTCTCAGCTGAGAGCGAACCGGTCGTGGCGGGCCACCGCAGGGCGGGCACACCATCGGCTCAGGACGAAACCCAAGGAGGTCCACAGTCATGAGCACAAGGAAAGTCGCGGTGGTGACCGGCGCTTCGCAGGGCATCGGCGCGGCGCTGGTGGAGTCGTACCGCAAGCTCGGTTACGCCGTCGTCGCCAATTCGCGGTCGATCACCCCGTCGGGGGACGCCGAAATCCTCGCCGTCCCCGGCGACATCGCCGACCCCGCCGTCGGCGCCCGCGTCGTCGAGCGGGCACTGGCCGAGTTCGGCCGGGTCGACACCCTGGTCAACAACGCCGGCCTGTTCGTGGCGAAGCCGTTCACCGACTACACCGCCGCCGACTTCGACGCGGTCACCGGCGTCAACCTGCGCGGCTTCTTCGACGTCACGCAGCACGCCGTCGCGGCCATGCTGGAGAACGGTGGCGGGCACATCGTCAACGTCACCACCAGCCTGACCGACCACGCGGACAGCTCGGTGCCCTCCGCGCTGGCGTCGCTGACGAAGGGCGGCCTCAACGCCGTCACGAAGGCGCTGGCGATCGAGTACGCGACGCGCGGCATCCGCGTGAACGCCGTGTCGCCCGGTGTAATCCGCACGCCCATGCACCCCGCCGAAACGCACGAGTTCCTGGCGGCGCTGCACCCCCTCGGGCGCATGGGCGACATCGCCGACATCGTCGACGCGGTCGCCTACCTCGAGGGCGCGCCGTTCGTCACCGGCGAGATCCTGCACGTCGACGGCGGCCAGAGCGCGGGCCGCTGATGACCGCCGAAGCGGACGTCCTCACCGGCGTCCTGGACGAGTGGAAGTCCGCGGTCGACGCGCACGAGCCGGCCCGGGCCGCGGCGGTCTTCACCGAAGACGCCGTCTTCCAAGGCCTGCACCCCTACAGCGTCGGGCGCGCGGGCGTCACCGAGTACTACGCCTCGCAACCGCTGGGGCTGACCGCGCACTACCGGGTCCTGGAGACCCGGCGGCTCGCCGAGGACGTGGTGCTCGGCTACGTGAGCGTCGACTTCGGCTTCACCGACCGGCCTGCGCTCCCGGTCACCCTCGGCGTCGTGCTCCGCCGGGCCGGCGGCGGCTGGCTCATCGCGCACTACCAGGTGTCCCGGCGCTGACGTTTGCGCGCCGGTGCGCCGGGTACACCGGGCGAGGTGGCGTCCCGTCCGGGGTTCGAGCTCAGCTCGTGGTCTCCGCGGATCCGGGCAGCCGGACGGGCGCCGCTGCCAGCACCGGGTGCCACCGCGTCGCGTCGAAGATCAGCGTGATCGCTTCGATCTTCCCGTCCCGCAGCCGGAAGTGCTCGGCCGTGCGCTGGGCGCCCACCGGCGTCGCGGTGTGCACGTCGTAGACGAGCGTGGCCTCCGAGTCGCCGTAGAGCTCGCTGATCAGCTCCACCCCGGTCACCACCGCCACGAACGCCGCGAGCCCGTCGAGGTGGCCGCGCACGTCGCCGGACCTCATCAGCGGGCTCTCGAACGAAAAGGTGTCGGCGAGGCGGGAAGCCGCTGCGGTCACGTCGCCGTCGAAGCGCGCGCGGTGGTAGGCCTGCACGGCCTCGCGGGTCTGGTCGGTCATCGGTCCTCCAGGTAGCGGGTGAGGTGCTGGTGGTTCTCGACGAGGCGCAGGCACAGGTGCCGGAGCACCGTCGTCTCGTCGGGGGTGAAGCCGCGGAACACCGCGGCCATCGCCGCCTGGGACGGGCGCCGGAAGTCCTCGAGCCAGGTCCGGCCGTCCGGGGTGATCCGAACCAGCACCGACCGGCGGTCGCGGGTGTCGGGGACCCGTTCGGCGAGGCCCGCGCGTTCCAGGGTGTCGACGAGGCCGGTGACGTTGCGCGAGCTGACCCCGGCGGCCGCGGCCAGGTCCTTGACGTTGGTGCCGGCTTCGCGGCCGGCGAGCCGGATGAGGATGTCGAGCGCGCCGGCGCTGAGGCCGCGGTTGTCGGTGCCCCGGGAGCGCAGCTGGTCCAGGGCGCGCGCGGCCGTGCGGACGGCGGCGGCCGCTTCGAGCGCGGCGGTGTCGCCGTCGACGGCGAAGCCCGCCAGCGCCGCGCGGACACCGGGGGAGAACAGGCGGTCGTCGGCGTCCCGGCCGAACGCCGCTTCGGATACATCGTTCATAGTGAAGCACTACATTAGTACGTGCTTCCCTATTTGGGAAGCTCGTTAACCAGGGTTTCAACCGGAGTTAGCCTCTGTCGTGGCACAGGTTCTCGATCAGCGACCCATACTGACCCGGCTCTCCACCACGACACCCCCGGAGTCCCCATGACGGACGTCAATCGTCGGCGCTTCCTGCAGCTGGCCGGCGGCACGGCTGCCCTTTCCGCACTGTCCACCAGCATCGCCCGCGCGGCGGAGATCCCGGCGTACCGGCACAGCGGGACGGTGCGGGACATCGAGCACATCGTGGTCCTGATGCAGGAAAACCGGTCGTTCGACCACTACTTCGGCACGCTGCGCGGTGTGCGCGGCTACGGCGACCCGCGGCCGGCGACCCTGGCGAACGGCAAGCCGGTCTGGGCGCAGTCGGACGGCAAGCGCGACATCTACCCGTTCCGCCCCGAAGCGGACAACCTCGGCCTGCAGTTCATCCAGGACCTCCCGCACGGCTGGAACGACACGCACGCGGCGTGGAACGGCGGCAAGTACGACAAGTGGGTGCCCGCCAAGGGATCGACCACCATGGCGTACCTGACGCGCGAGGACATCCCGTTCCACTACGCGCTCGCCGACACGTTCACGATCTGCGACGCCTACCACTGCTCGTTCATGGGCTCGACCGACCCGAACCGCTACTACATGTGGACGGGCTACACGGGCAACGACGGGCAGGGCGGCGGCCCGGTGCTCGGCAACGACGAAAAGGGCTACTCCTGGACGACGTACCCCGAGCGGCTGGAGAAGGCCGGGGTCTCGTGGAAGATCTACCAGGACATCGGCGACGGCCTCGACGCCGCCGGCGGCTGGGGCTGGATCGAAGACGCCTACCGCGGCAACTACGGCGACAACTCGTTGCTGTACTTCAACTCCTACCGCAACGCCAAGCCCGGCGACGCGCTGTACGAGAAGGCTCGCACCGGCACGAACGCCAAGGCGGGCGAGGGCTACTTCGACCGGCTGCGCGCCGACGTCAAGGCGGGGACCCTGCCGCAGGTTTCGTGGATCACCGCGCCGGAAGCGTTCTGCGAGCACCCGAACTGGCCGGTGAACTACGGCGCCTGGTACATCGCGCAGGTGCTCGACGCGCTCACGGCGAACCCGGAGGTGTGGAGCAAGACCGCGCTGTTCATCACCTACGACGAGAACGACGGCTTCTTCGACCACGTCGTCCCGCCGTACGCGACCGCCGGGCAGTCCACTGTGGACACGACGGGGGAGATCTTCGCCGGCTCGGCGTCGAACCCCGCCGGCCCGTACGGGCTCGGCCAGCGCGTGCCGATGCTCGTGGTGTCGCCGTGGAGCAAGGGCGGCTACGTGTGCTCGGAGACGTTCGACCACACGTCGATCATCCGGTTCATCGAGCGGCGCTTCGGCGTGCACGAGCCGAACATCTCGGCCTGGCGGCGCTCGGTCTGCGGCGACCTGACGTCGGCGTTCGACTTCTCCCGCACCGACTCGCGGGTGCCCGCCCTGCCGGACACCGCCGGCTACGAGCCGCCGGACCGCGACCGGCACCCGGACTACGTCCCCGCCGTCCCGGCGACGAACGCCCTGCCCAAGCAGGAACGCGGCTCGCGCCCGGCCCGCGCGCTCCCGTACGACCTGTCGGCCGACGCCCGGCTCAGCGGTGGCGGCCTGGCGGTGACGTTCGCCAGCCACGGCCGCGCGGGCGCGGCGTTCTACGTCGTCTCGCCGTCGGGGGAGCCGCGGACGTACACGGCGGGTGCGGGCCAATCGCTCACCGCCACCCTGCCGGCGTCGGGCGCGTACGACTACACGGCCTACGGGCCAAGCGGTTTCGTCCGCCAGTTCCGCGGCGGCGGGCCGGGCCCGGAAGTCTCGGTCGGCTGCGGCGACGGTGATCTCACCCTGGTTCTGACCAATCCTGGCACGGCGCCGGTGCGGTTGACGGTGAAGGACGCCTACGGCCGCCATTCGGTGACGCGCCTCGTGCGGCCGGGTGGGAAGGTCGTCGAGACGATCGGGATCCGGCGGAGCGGGAACTGGTACGACGTTTCGGTGACGTCGGACGGGGATCCGAAGTTCCTGCGCAGGTTGGCGGGCCACGTCGAGACGGGGCGGCCGAGCACGAGCGACCCGGCGATCCTGACGGACTGAGCTTGCCGTGAGGGAGCCGGCAACGTCAGATCGGCCGAGGTGGTCTGCGCGGCGTCGCGGGGATGTCGTGAAAGGGTCATTCATGTCGTCTGACGAGGTGAACGACCCTTTCATGACATCGCGGGTGGGCGGATCGGCCGTGCTGCCCGACTTTGCCGGGGCCCTGTCGCCGGACGTGGTGAAAGGGGCGTTCATGACATCCGGACCCGGGATCGCGGCGGAAACCACCGGCCGGTCCCGCGACTTCGCGGACCCGCCCGGCGGCGGGCGTCGCGAAAGGACCGCTCGCGTGGGCACCCTTCGCCGTTGAAGTCACGAACCACCGCGAAAACCCGGTCGGCTCCGCGCCGGCCGGGTTTTCGCATGTCAACGGCTCTTGCGGATCATATCGAAAATTATATACGATCCTGCCCCAACGGTCAGCGGACACCAAAGGAGCCGTCATGCGACTGTTCGGAAGCATCGATCGTGAGCACCGCCGGGTGGTTCTCGCGGCGATGGCCGGGACCACCATCGAGTGGTACGACTTCTTCATCTACGCGATCTCGGCAGGGCTCGTCTTCGCCACCCAGTACTTCGCCGCGCTGGGGAAGGACGCGCTGCTCCTGTCCTTCGCGACGGTCGGGATCAGCTTCTTCTTCCGGCCCATCGGCGCCGTGGTCGCCGGGCACCTCGGGGACCGGTTCGGGCGGCGGGCGCTGCTGATCGCCACGCTGCTGCTGATGGGTGTCTCGACCGTGCTGATCGGGCTGGTGCCCGGCGCCGGCTCGATCGGGGTCGCGGCACCCGTGTTGCTGGTGGTGCTGCGGATCGTGCAAGGGCTCTCGGCCGGCGGGGAGTGGGGTGGTGCGGCGCTGCTCGCCGTCGAGCACGCGCCCGCCGACCGGCGGGGGCTCTACGGTGCGTTCCCGCAGATCGGCGTGCCGATCGGGCTGCTGCTCGCCAACGGCGCCCTCGCGCTGGCCGCGGCCGTGACGACGCCCGCGCAGTTTCTCGCCTGGGGCTGGCGCATCCCGTTCCTGCTGAGCTTCGTGCTCATCGTCGTGGGACTGCTGATCCGCGGCCGCGTCGCGGAAAGTCCCGTGTTCGAAGAGGTGCGCCGGACGCGCAGCCGGTCGAGCCTGCCGCTGGTGCCGCTGTTCCGGCACCACGGGGTGCTGGTCCTGCTCGGCGCGGTGCTGTTCGCCGCGAACAACGCGGTCGGGTACATGACGACCGGCGGGTACGTCCAGTCCTACGCGGTCAAGACGCTGCACCTGGACCGGTCCACGGTGCTGGCCGCGGTCATGGTGTCGGCCGTGGCCTGGCTGGTCAGCACGCTCGTCGGCGGGCACCTCGCCGACCGCGTCGGGCGGATCAAGGTGTACCGCATCGGGTTCGCCGTCCAGCTGCTGTGGATGGTGCCGTTCTTCGCGCTGCTCGACACCGCGAACGTGGGGCTGCTCGTGCTCGCCCTCGTCCTGTTCTCCGTCGGCCTCGGCCTCACGTACGGCCCGCAGGCCGCGCTGTACGCGGAGATGTACCCGACGCGGGTCCGCTACAGCGGCGCGGCGATCTCCTACGCCCTCGGCGCCGTCCTGGGCGGGGCGTTCGCGCCGACGATCGCGGAGGCCCTGCAGTCGAGCACCGGGACCGTCTACTCGGTGTGCGCCTACCTCGCGGGGATGACGTTGCTGGGGCTGCTGGCGACGTTCTTCGTCCGCGACCGGCGGGGCGTTCCCCTCCGGACGGCCGAGGTGACGGCGGAGGCACCGCCGCCGACCCGACCGGGTAATGCCTTGGCCCGCGAATTGCGGGGCCCGGGTCCGGGTGGGAGCGTCGGGGGACCGACTGTTTCCCACCACGGAACGAGGAGCTCGGATGACCACCACCGAAATGCCCGCCGTCCACGAATGCACCGTCAGCGGTTGCTCCTACAACCACGACGGCTGCCACGCGTTCGCCATTACCGTCGGCGGGGACAACGGATCCGCCGACTGCGGCACGTTCGTCCCGCTGAACACGAAGGGTGGCCTGGACCGCGTCGTCGCGCAGGTCGGCGCGTGCTCCCGCGCGGACTGCCGGCACAACTCGGCGCTGGAGTGCACCGCGCCCAGCGTCCGCGTCGGGGCCGGCGAGGGCGGGCACGCGGCGAACTGCCTGACCTACGAGCCGTAACGGGCCCCGCCGGCGGGCACGAATTCCAGCGCCGTCCGGCCGTCCGAAACCGGACTCGTGCCGCGCGGCTCGAGACCGCTTTCGGCGGCCAGTGCGGTGAGTTCGCCGATCGTCCGTTCGCGGCCGCCGAAGCACATCAGCATGAACAGGTCGATGGCCGTGTTCGCGCCTTGGCCGCGCACCGGCTCGACGACCACCACGGTGGCGTCCGGGGTGGCCGCCCGGCGGCAGCTTTCCAGGATCCGGCGGGCGTGGGCGTCGTCCCAGTCGTGCAGGATGTCCGACAGCAGGTAGGCGTCCGCGCCGGTGGGCAGCGGGTCGAAGAAGCTGCCGGACACCGCGCCGGCGCGGTCCGTGAGCCCGGCCGCCGCGAACCGCTCCGCCGCCGCGGCGGCCGACGGTGCCAGGTCCAGCACCTCGCCGCGGACGCCCGGGTGGGCCCGCAGGATCGCTTCGAGCAGGGTGCCCGACCCGCCGCCGACGTCCAGGATCCTCGGGAAGCGGCCCCAGTCGAAGCGCTCGGCGATCTGCGGGGCCTGCACCTGGAAGCGCCAGCGCATCTGGGCGTCG
Source organism: Amycolatopsis sp. SID8362 (assembly GCF_010550475.1). Taxonomy (NCBI): domain Bacteria; kingdom Bacillati; phylum Actinomycetota; class Actinomycetes; order Pseudonocardiales; family Pseudonocardiaceae; genus Amycolatopsis; species Amycolatopsis sp. SID8362. Next base: position 1,557 of record NZ_JAAGNB010001015.1, on the reverse strand, counting down.
AACGAGCTCCGCAGGGCCGGCTCGGCGTCGATGTCCGCCCAGAACTCCCGGCCGTAGCGGCGGACGTAGGCGGGCTCGCCGGTGGTGATCGTCCCCAGGAGGTCCGCGAACGCGAGTTCGGCGCGCCCGCCCGCGCAGCCGATGTCCAGCAGCGGCTTCACGCCCTCCGGCGCGTCTTCCCGCAGCTGGGCGCCGAGTTCGGTGGGCCGGTACCCGGCCGGCACGGCTTCGAAGACGCCGACCGCCACCAGGTGGTCGAGCAAGCACCGCAGAGCCGGGGCCGAGGTGCCGGTCTCCGCGGCGAGGTGCTCCGCGGTCGCGCCCGCGTCGCCCGCGCGTTCGGCCAGGCTGAGCGTCGCGGCCACCCGGATCGCCATCGGGGTGGCCAAGCCGGCCATCGCGAGGATGTTCACCGGACCCAGGTTAGCGCGTGGCATCATGACGCTGAACCGAACGGAAGGCGGGGCGAGTGGACGCTTTACCGAACGGCGAAGACCCGTCGATCCGGGACATGCTCGCGGTCAACCTGCGCGCGGCCCGTGCGGCCCGCGAGCTGTCGCTCTCGGAGCTGTCCCGGCGCTCGGGGATCGGCAAGGCGACGCTCTCGCAGCTCGAAGCCGGCACCGGCAACCCGACCATCGAGACGGTCTTCAGCCTGTCCCGCGCCCTCGAGGTGGCGATCTCCGACCTGCTCGACCACCGGCCGCGCGGCGGGCTGACCGTCGTCCGCGGCGCCGACGTCGAGGTGCTCCGCGGCGAGGGCGTCGACCTGCGGCCGCTGCGCCGGATCGAGGCCGAGAACAGCGTCTTCGAGGTCTACGACCAGGTCGTGCGGGGCGACGCGCCGCAGCGCTCGCAGGGGCACGTCGGCGTCGAGCACACCGTCGTGCAGACCGGCGAGCTGCGGGTCGAGGTGGCCGGCCGCGTCGTCGACCTCGGGCCTGGCGACTACGTGGCGTTCGACGCCCGCGAGCCGCACAGCTACACCGCCTTGGCGGCCCCGGTGCACTCGGTCCTGCTGCTGCAGTACCGCGCGGACGAGCGGCTCGACGGCCGCCCGCACCCCGTGCTGCCGGATTGACAGCGTTCCGGCGGCGGACCTACGCTCCGATCGTTCGCTTTACCGAACGCTGGAGGGTCGATGAACCGAACGCGGGTGGTGGTGATCGGCGCCGGGATCGTCGGTGCGGCGTGTGCCAGGGAACTCCGCCTGGCCGGCTTCGACGTCCTCGTCGTCGACCGCGGCCGGCCCGCCGGCGGCACCACCTCCCACGGTGAAGGCAACCTCCTCGTCTCGGACAAGGGACCGGGCGCGGAACTCACGCTCGCGCAGCTTTCGAACCGGTTGTGGCCGCGGCTCGTCGAAGACCTCACCGCCGAAGACCCGCGCGCGGCGGCCGCGGTGGAGTTCGACCCCAAGGGCGGCATCGTCGTCGCCACCACCGAGGCCGGTGCCCACGCGCTCACCGCTTTCGCCGACGCGCAGGCCGCCGCCGGGGTGCGTGCCGAGCGGCTGTCCGCGGCGGACGTCGCGGCGGCCGAACCGGCGCTCACCCG
>NZ_JAAGNB010000974.1:0-7472 GCF_010550475.1 Amycolatopsis sp. SID8362 | reverse complement strand
CGCCGTCCTTGATGAACAGCGCCCAGACGCCGAAGCCGAGGCCGGCCACCACGAGCACCGCGATGACGGCGAAGGCGATCTTCTTGCCCTTGCCGGACGACGGCTGGGTCTGGAAGCTCTCCGGGCCCTGGCTGATCCAGTCCGCGTTGTTCGACGGCGCCAGCGGCGGGAACTCCGAGCCGCCCCACGGCGGGCTGACGTCCTGCTGCTGCGCGCCCCACGGGTTCTGCTGCTGCATCGGCTGGGCGAACCCGCCGGCGGGGGAGTGCTGGCCGTACTGCGGGGGCGGCTGCTGCTGCGGGAACCCGCCCGACGGCGAGTGCGGGTGCTGCTGTTGCTGCCACTGCGGGACGACCTGGGTCCGCTCGCCACCGCCGGCGTCGGCCGCGGAGACGACCTGCGTCGCCTCGGCGGAGTTCTCCTGCGGCTGCTGGGGCGGGGACACCGGCGGGATGATCTGGGTCTCGGCGGCGTTCCCGGGCGACTGCGCCTGCGCGGGCTGGGCGGGGGCCGCCTGCTGGCTCTCGCCGGTGGACACGGCCATGGACAGCACGCGATCCCGGCGCGCCCGGTATTCGTCGGCCGTCAGGTTGCCTGCCGCGAGCTCCTCGTCAAGCCTGCGCAGCTCTTCCTGCCAGGTCACCCCGGTACCCCCTTGGGTATATCGCCTGCGAGTGCGAACCGGAGGTCCGCACGGAGTCATTGTGCACGGGTGTGCTCACCTGTTCGTCGCCCACCACCCCGTCGTTACCTTCGCGTGGCGGAGGTCAGCGCGGGTGGGCGGCGAGCACCTGCCCGAGCAGGTCGATCGTCTGGTCGCGCAGCAGCGCCGACGACCCGCCGATGACGCTGCGCTCGACCAGTTCGAAGGTCACGACGTCGCGGTCGGCGAACAGGCCGGCCAGCTCCTGCGCGTTGCTCTGCGCCACCGTCTCGGCGTGCACGATGGTGACGTCCTGGCAGGCCGCGGCCAGGAACGGGCTGGCGAACTGGGTGAACGAGTCGGCGACCACCGCCGTGTTCGGAGCTATCGAGCCCGGCGGCTTGGCGCCGTCCGGCTGGCTCAGGTGCAGCGGCGTCTTGAAGTCGCTGGCGATGTAGCGGGTGCGGTCGGCGCCGCCGTCGGTGGCGAGGCTGTACGTCGTCAGCGAGCGCTGCTCGTTCTTGCCGAGCACGCGGGCCAGGTCGGCGGGCCACGGCCGGACGCCGGTCGGGGCCGCCTGCCAGTTCGCCGTGGTGCCGGGCTGGATGGCCGCGCCCAGCGCGTACGTCATGACCAGGCCGCCGTCGAACGACCAGTGCGTGTCGTTGCGGTCGTACAGCGAGTGCCCGACGCGCTTTTCGGCGTCGGCGAGCGCGGGCCGCAGGTCGATCGCGCCGGACTCGCGCGGCACGCGGTTCCAGAACTCGGCGGTCCGCGCCTGCGCGCACGGCTTGCCGACGTAGGTGTCGGGCAGGTGCGACGGCTCTTCGCTGTACTTGTCCGGCGCGATGACCAGCTCGAACTTCCGCCCGGACCGCTCGACCACGCCCCGCAGCTTCCGCAGGGCGGCGACGACGCGGTCGGTGTCCATCACCGGGCGGCACCGCGCGTTGACGTCCTCGCCGAGGTACAGCCAGCCGTCCTTGCCCGGGAGCACGGTCGGGTAGACGTACCCCGGGACGTCGCCGGTGTTCGGCTGGCCCTGGTCGACGCCGACGGTGCCGCCGTCGTGGCTGGTGCCCTGGCCGGACCCCGGCGGGTCGCCGAAGACGCCGGTGCCGACCGCGTCGGCGGCCTGGACGCCGGCCTGGCGCAGCGGCAGGTGGTCGGTGGCCCAGCCGGACAGGCCGGTGAAGAAGCCGAAGCCCTCGGAGAGGCTCGGGAAGTCGCGCAGCGGCCGGTTTTCGAACGCCTCCGGCCGCACGCCGACCGCGGACAGGAACAGCGGCGTGACGAAGAAGAAGGCCGCGCAGGCCAGGGCCGTGCGCTGCCGCTTGCTGTGCCGGGGCCGGTAGAGGTTGTGCTCCTTGGGCAGGAACGACTCCGGGGTCCTCGGCAGCAGCGGCGGGGTGGGCAACTGCGACGGAGGACGGGAGGACACGGCCGTATCCTAGCGCCGGGCCGGTGACAGGCGGTTCGGAACAGGTGAACCCGAGGGGACGTGCGATGAACGGTGGCCGAGGACCGGGCTACGAGGCGCGGCTGGCCAGGGAGCGCGAAACCTTCGCCGGCCAGGAGGAGATCCACGGCAACCTGCCGCCGTCGGCGCACCGGTGGTCCAACCGGCACGTGCGCCCGAAGCTCGAAGCGCTCGGCGTACCGGGCCTCGACGAGCTGATCGTCGGGCAGATCGCCGAACGCGCGCGAGCGCTTTCCCGCGACGCCGTCGTGCTGTCGCTGGGCAGCGGCAACGGCGACCAGGAGCTCGGCTGGCTGCGCGGCCTGGCCGCCGCCGGTCTGGACAACGTCCGGCTGCGGCTGCTGGAGCTGAACCCCGAGATGCAGGCGCGCGCCGAGGCGTCGGCCCGCGAGCAGGGCGTCGCCGACCGCGTCGAGCTGATCACCGCGGACTTCAACACCTGGCGCGCCGACGCCGAGCACGACGTCGTCGTCGGGTTCCAGGCGCTGCACCACGTGCTGGACCTCGAGCACCTCTACGGCCAGATCAAGAGCAGCCTGACCGCGGACGGCGTGCTGGTCGTGCACGACATGATCGGCCGCAACGGGCACCGCCGCTGGCCCGAGGCGCACGAGGTCGTCGACCGGATCTGGGCGACGCTGCCGCCGGAGCTGCGGCACAACTGGCTGACCGGGCGGACCGACGAGCGGTTCGAAGACGTCGACTGCGCCGCCGACGGGTTCGAGGGCATCCGCGCCCAGGACGTCCTGCCGGTGCTGCTCGACCACCTGCACCCGAGCCTGTTCCTGCCCTACGGCAACGTGATCGACCCGTTCGTCGACCGCATCTACGGCCACAACTTCGACATGGACGACCCCGCGCACGTCGCCCTGATCGACGAGATCGGCGTGCTCGACGACAGCCTGCTCGACCTCGGGCTGGTCACCGGCACGCGGCTGACCGCGCTGTTCCACCCCACGCCGCAGCCGCTGCGGGTGCACGGCAACCGGACGCCCGAACGCTCGGTGCGCGACACCCGCGTGGTCGACCCCGCGGGCCGCGTCTCGTTCCGGCCCGGCGGCACCACCGGCGAACGCCTGGTGCGCGGCGCCGGCCTGGTGACCGGGCGGATGAACGGCGTCGCGCACGACGACTGGGCGGCGCCGTCGGTCGAGTTCCCGCTGCTCACGACAGCCGCGATCGAGACGGTCGAGCTCAAGACCTACCTGCCCGACGACGCCACCGAGCACGGCAGCGTCACGGTGTCCGTGGACGGCGTCCCGGTCGCGAAGGCCGACGTCGGCGCCGGGCTGACCGAGCAGGTGCTGCCGGTCCGGCTCGACGCGCACCGGCAGGTGCGGCTCTCGCTCGACGCGGACTGGTCGATCACCGCCGGGCTCGGCGGCGACCGCCGCACCCTGGCGTACGTCCTGGTCGGACTGGACCTCCGCTAATCTGCCCGCCATGGGCAAGGGGACGAGCGGTGAGCGCCTGATCGAGTGGACCGGCGAGCGGTGCGTGCCGTGGACCGACGACCTCCAGGTGATCTACGAGCACTACCACCGCTACGCGTTCGCGAGCCGGTTCACCGCCGGCAAGCGCGTCCTCGACCTGGCCAGCGGCGAGGGCTACGGCGCCGCGCTGGTCGCCGGCACCGGGGCCGCTGAGGTCGTCGGGCTCGAGATCGACCCGCGCACTGTCGAGCACGCCCGCGCCCGCTACCCGCACGTCCGGTTCGAGGTCGGCTCGATCACCGACCCGGCCGCGCTCGACGGCGAGGTCTTCGACGTCATCACGTGCTTCGAGGCGATCGAGCACGTCGACGAGCAGGACCGGCTGATGGACCTGGTCCGCAACCGGCTCGCGCCGGGCGGGGTGTTCCTCTGCAGCACCCCGGACGTCGAGGTCTACACGCACGACCACGGCAACGAGAACCCGTACCACGTGCACGAGCTGACCGAATCGGCGTTCCGCGCGCTGCTGGCCGGCAGCTTCGAGCACGTCGTCGTGCTGCGGCAGAACGTCGCCGTCGGCTCGCTGATCCACGACAACGGCGCGGGTGCCGGCGCGGAGGTCTTCGCGCTCCAGCCCGACGACGCCGACGGCTGGGTCATCGAACCGGGCGCGCCCCACACGTACTTCGTCTCCGTCGCGTCGGCCGAGCCGCTCGACGTGCCCTCGACGTCGGCGCTGATCGACCCGAAGCTGACCCTCGTCGCGCGGGCCGCCGCCGAGGCCGGCCGCCTGCGCGACGGGCTGGGCCGCGCGGAAGCCGAGCGCGACCAGGCGACGGCGTCGGTCACCCGGCTCACCGGCGAACTCGCTGCGGTCACCGCCGCCGAGCAGCGGGCCGCGGCTGAACGCGACGAAGCGCTCCGGCAGGCCGAGCGTGCCCGCGAGGACCGGCAGCGCGCGGCCGACGAGCTGAACCGCTTGCAGCGCAAGGCGGGCTACGACCGCGAACGCCTGGAGTGGCTGGCGCACAACAACACCGGCCTCAGCGAGACCATCGGCAGGCTCGCCGCGGAGAACGAGAAGCTGCGCGCCGAGACGTCCGCGCTGGTCCAGCGCGCGATCGGGAAGTACCGCGGCACCATCGAGAAGTACGCGCCCCGCGGCACCCGCCGCCGCGACTTCTACGAGACGGCGCTCGGCCGCCCGGCCGGTGTGCTGCCCGGCGAGCCCGTCGGCGTCCCGGGTCCGGTCGCGGTGACCACCAGCGACCAGCCGATCGTCAGCGTCGTCATCCCGGTGTACGGCAACTGGAACTACACCCGCGGCTGCCTCGACTCGATCCAGCGGCACCTGCCCTCGACGCCGTTCGAGGTGATCGTCGTCGACGACAAGTCGCCGGACGACTCGGCCGACCGCGTCGCCGGGTGCGCCGGGGTCCGGCTGATCCGCGCGCCGAAGAACCTGGGCTTCGTCGGCGCCTGCAACCTCGGCGCCGAGAACGCGCGCGGCGACTTCATCTTCTTCCTCAACAACGACACCGAGGTCCGGCCCGGCTGGCTGGACGAGCTGGTCGCCGTCGTCGAGACGCGGCCGGACGTCGGGCTCGTCGGGTCCAAGCTGGTCTACCCGGACGGCCGCCTGCAGGAGTGCGGCGGCATCATCTGGGCCGACGGCACCGGCTGGAACTACGGCAGGCTGCAGAACCCGGACGCGCCCTGGTACCAGGCCCTGCGCGACGTCGACTACTGCTCGGGCGCGGCCCTGCTCGTCCGCCGCGAGCTGTTCGAGCGCATCGGCGGCTTCGACCAGCGCTTCGCGCCCGCGTACTACGAGGACACCGACCTCGCGTTCGCCGTGCGGGCGGCCGGGTACCGGACGATGGTCCAGCCCGCGTCGGTCGTCGTGCACCACGAAGGCATCACCAACGGCACGGACGTCTCCTCCGGCGTGAAGCGCCACCAGGAGCTCAACCGCGGCGTCTTCGTCGACAAGTGGAGCGTCCAGCTGCGCGACCACTTCCCCGAGGCGAGCCCGCGCGCGGTCTGGGCCGGGCGGCAGCGCACGAAGGACGGCCACCGCGGCGGCACCGTGCTGGTCGCCGACCACCAGGTGCCGATGCCGGACAAGGACTCCGGCTCGGTGCGGATGTCCCGCATTCTCGAACTGCTCGTCGGCCTCGGTCAGCGCGTCGTGTTCATGCCGCTCAACAACGCGCTCCCGGAGCCGTACGCCGACGCGCTGTACCGCGCGGGCGTCACGGTGGTGACCGGGCTCGGCGAACAGCTCGAGTTCCTGCGCGACGCCGGCGCCGACCTGAGCCTGGCCGTGCTGTCCCGCCCGCACGTGGCCTGGCAGCTGCTGGAGCAGGTCCGCGAGCACGCGCCCGACTGCGTCATCGCGTACGACACGGTCGACCTGCACTTCGTCCGGCTCAACCGGCAGGCCGACCTGGCCGCGCAGCTCGGCGAGACGCGCGAAGAGCTGACGCTGCGGCGCCGCGCCGAAGTGCTGCGGGAGTCCGAACTCGGCCTCACCCGCGCCACCGACGTCACCTTCGTCGTGTCCGATGTGGAGCGTGCGCTGCTGACGGAGCTCGTGCCGTCGGCGCGCGTCGAGGTGCTGTCCAACGTGCACTACGCGAACGGCTCGGTCGCGACCCCCGAAGGCCGCTCCGGCGTGCTGTTCGTCGGCAGCTTCGACCACCTGCCCAACCGGGACGCGGCCCGCTGGCTGGCGGAGGAGATCATGCCGCTGGTGCGCCGCCGCCGTCCGGACGCGGTCGCGCAGATCGTCGGCAGCAACCCGCCGCAGGAGATGTTCGACCTCGAGCGCGACGGCGTCGTCGTCCGCGGCTGGGTCCCGAACCTCGACAGCGCGTACGGCGAGGCGCGGGTCGTCGTCGCGCCGCTGCGCTTCGGCGCGGGCGTGAAGGGGAAGCTGGGCGAGAGCCTCGGCTACGGCGTCCCCGTGGTCGCGACCCCGCTGGCCGCCGAGGGCATGCACCTGACGCACGGGCAGGACGTCCTCGTCGGCGCTTCGGCACAGGAGCTCGCCGACGAGATCGTCACCCTCCTCGAGGACGACAAGCTGTGGCAGCGGCTGTCCGAAGAGGGCAAGACGGTGGTGGACCGCCTGTTCGGCGCCGACGTCGCCCGCCGCACGCTGGCCGGGGTGCTCGACCGGCGCGGCTGATCAGCTCGGCGGCAGCGCTTTCTTGAACACCGCGACGGCGTTGTCCAGGCTGGTCTTCAGCTCGTCCTTGTTCTTGGCGAACGGCTGGGACGCCCAGAGCACGACGGCGACCTTGCCCGAGGTGTACCAGGTGCCGTCGAGGCGCTGGTCGTCGTTGCGGCCGGTGACCGACGCGGGGTCGGCCGCGATCGGGGCGAACCCACCGGCCGCGGCGGCCTGGCGCAGGTAGTCGACGATCGCCTTCGCGCCCTCGGCGTTCTCGGCCGGGATCGCGTAGCCGAGGAACCCGGTGTCGCCCGCCGACGAAGCGCGGTACACGACCTGCGTGACGCCGTGCTGCGAGAAGACCTGCGCGGCCTCCTTGGGGTACAGCTTCAGGTCGAGGCCGCGGGCCAGCGACATCGTCGAGCTCTCCGGGTGCTGCATCCCGGGCAGCGGCGGCACCTGGTCCTCCAGCTGCGGCTGCGACGCGGCGACGGGCGGCTGCGTCACCGACGGCGTGAACGACGAGAGCGCGCTGGGCGCCGGGTCGTCCTTGCCGAGCCACAGCGTCGCGCCGACGACCATGCCGACCACCACCAGCACGCCCAGCGCGATGAACGGCCAGGTCGGCCGGCCCGACGACGGGCCGTCGGTGTCCCACCGGTGCTTGCCGGCGGCGCCGTCCGGTTCGGGCTGCGGCGGGCGCGGTTCGCCACCCGGCGGCGTGATCGGCGGGAACCG
>NZ_JAAGNB010000914.1:0-9803 GCF_010550475.1 Amycolatopsis sp. SID8362 | reverse complement strand
CCGCGGCGAGCCGGTCCCCGCGGAGCGCGCGAGCCGGGACGCGGGCGACCTCGGCACGCTGATCCGGCTGTTCCTGCTCGGCGGGGTCGAGCCCGAAGCCGAGGTCAAGGCCGCTTTCTCGCCGCTTTCACCGGAGGACGCCGTCACCGCCGGGGTACTGGCACCGGTCGCCGGCGGCTACCGCGCCGCCCTCGACATCCGGCCGCACGGCGACGAGGAGGGCTCCTGGTGGGTGGTCTCCGACCTCGATGCCGACGTGCTCGGCAGCACCGTGCCCGAGGACCACGTGCTCGGCGTCGGCCACGCGTCGCTGTCGCTGATCCGCGCGACCAGCCGCAACCCCGTCGGCACCCTGCTCGACCTGGGCACCGGCAACGGCGTGCAGGCGCTGCACGCGGCCCGGCACGCGCAGCGCGTGACCGCGACCGACGTCTCCGAGCGCGCACTGGCGCTGGCCGCGGCGACGTTCCGGCTGAACGAGCTGGACGTCGAGCTGCTGCGCGGCGAGTGGTTCGCGCCGGTCGCGCGGCGGAAGTTCGACCAGGTCGTCTGCAATCCGCCGTTCGTGGTCGGCCCGGCCCGGGTGGACTACACCTACCGCGACTCGGGGCTGGCCGGCGACGACGCGAGCGCGCTGGTCGTGCGGCAGCTGCCGGGCTTCCTCAACGACGGCGGCGTCGGGCACCTGCTCGCTTCGTGGCTGCACACCGGCAAGGAGGACTGGGCCGACCGGGTGAGCCGCTGGCTGCCCGCGGAGACCGACGCGTGGTTCGTGCAGCGCGACGTGGCCGACCCGGCGCTCTACGTCGGCACCTGGCTGCGCGACGCCGGCCTCGAGCCGCGGTCGCCGGAGGGCCGGGCGAAAGCGGCGGCGTGGCTCGACTGGTTCGCGGCGAACGACGTCCGCGGCATCGGGTTCGGCTTCGTCACGCTGCGCCGGGCGGCCGGGGTGAGCAGTCCCACAGTGGTCTGCGAAGACCTGCGGCAGGCCTACGACGACCCGCTGGGACCGGAGGCGGCCGGCTGGCTGGACCGCGTCGAATGGCTGCGCGAATCGGGTGATTCATTGCTCGATGTCCGTTTTGTGGTCCCGGACACGGTTTTGCTGGAAAGCGTCGAGGAACCCGGCGACGAAGGCTGGGCGACGTCGATCCGGCGCCTCCACCGCACCGACGGGCCGGGCTGGCAGCACGAAGTCGACGAGCTGGCGACGCGGCTCCTGGCGGGCTGCCGCGGCGCGCTGCCACTGGAGGACCTGATCGAGCTCCTCGCGTTCTCGCAAGGCCTCGACGCTTCGGAGCTGGCGGCCACCGCGCTGCCCGTCGTCCGCGAGCTCGTCCGGCACGGGATGCTCGTCCCGGCGAGCGAGTGAGGGCCGTCGCGGCCCGCGTCACGCGGGCGGACGTGACCGTCGGCGGCGAGGTCGTCGGCGCGATCGACGAGCCGGGTTTGCTTGTGCTGCTGGGAATCCACGTCGACGACGACGCGGCGAAGGCCGCCGTGATGGCGCGGAAATTGCACGAGCTGCGCGTACTGCGCGACGAGGAATCATGCGCCACGGCGAATGCGCCGCTGCTCGTGGTGAGCCAGTTCACGCTCTACGGCGACACGAAGAAAGGGCGACGGCCGTCGTGGACGCAGGCCGCGCGCCCCGAGGTCGCCGAGCCGTTGGTGGACGCGGTCGTGAGCGCGCTGCGCGACCGCGGCGCCACCGTGGCGACGGGGCGTTTCGGGGCGATGATGGCGGTGTCGAGCGTCAACGACGGGCCGTTCACGGTTGTCGTAGAGGTCTAGACCACAGTGCCCCGGTTCACATCCTGACCCGATTCACATGGGATTCTCAGGTTTCCCGGTCACGGAACGTTCTCAGCAAAAGCTCAGCAATGGTCGAGCAACCGGAGCGCGCCGGCAGCCGTCTCCTTTTCAGCGAGCCGGGAACGTTTTGGAAACCCGGAGCGTTGTGCCAGATGTCCAGCCAAGCCGGCCGGACCGGCGTACCGGGTTCCACAGGCCCCGGGGCGCGGGGCCGAAACCGGCGGACCACCGCAGCAGCACGTTCAGCCCGTGACCGGGGAGGCAGAATGTCAGTCCAGACTCTCGAACGCGAGTCGCGCGGGATTCGCGAGCGCATCCCGGCTCAGGTGTCCGAGGAGCCGCCGGCGATGAGCGTGGGGGCGCTCACCGACGCCGACCTCGACGCCCAGAGCCCCGCCGCCGACCTCGTCCGCGTCTACCTCAACGGCATCGGCAAGACGGCCCTGCTCAGCGCGGCCGACGAGGTCGAGCTCGCCAAGCGCATCGAGGCGGGTGTCTTCGCCCAGCACATGCTGGACACCGCGGAGAGCCTGACCGCGAAGCGCCGCACCGAGCTGGCCGCCCTGGTCCGCGACGGCCACGTGGCGAAGAACCACCTGCTGGAGGCCAACCTCCGCCTGGTGGTCTCGCTCGCCAAGCGCTACACCGGCCGGGGGATGCCGCTGCTCGACCTGATCCAGGAGGGGAACCTGGGTCTCATCCGCGCGGTGGAGAAGTTCGACTACTCCAAGGGGTTCAAGTTCTCGACGTACGCCACTTGGTGGATCCGCCAGGCCATCACCCGGGGGATGGCCGACCAGGGCCGCACCATCCGGCTCCCGGTCCACCTGGTGGAGCAGGTGAACAAGCTGGCCCGCATCAAGCGCGACCTGCACCAGCAGCTCGGGCGCGACGCTACCCACGAGGAGCTGGCGGCCGAGTCGGGCATCCCGGCGCACAAGATCTCGGACCTGCTCGACCACTCGCGTGACCCGGTAAGCCTGGACATGCCGGTCGGCACCGAGGAAGACGCCCCGCTGGGCGACTTCATCGAGGACTCCGAGGCGACGGACGCCGAGAGCGCCGTGATCTCGAGCCTGCTGCAGGACGACCTGCGCCGGGTCCTCTCGACGCTGGACGACCGCGAGCAGCAGGTCATCCGCCTCCGCTACGGCCTCGACGACGGCCAGCCCCGCACGCTCGACCAGATCGGCAAGCACTTCGGGCTCTCCCGCGAGCGCGTCCGCCAGATCGAGCGCGAGGTCATGTCCAAGCTCCGCCAGGGTGAGCGCGCGGACCGCCTCCGCGCCTACGCCAGCTGACCGATCCTCCGGAGAGGGCGGGCGCACACCGTGCGCCCGCCCTCTTTTTTTGGCGTACCGCCAAGCCGACGACCAGGCGTTCCGCTGGTCGTGAAAATTTTCCACGAAAACCGGGTTTTGCCCCCGCCGGCCGTGGGTAGCAACCTTCCGCCGACACCCGTTCGGCCGCGTTGACTTATGACTTCGGTCACGTCACATTCTTGAAGCGGCTTCGAACCGGTAGCGGCATCGACCTCGCGACCGGGTGTGCACGCACCCGGAAGCTTCCCCCGGGAGGTCGGGTCCGTCGGGGTGGACCCGGCCTCCCGACCAGCTCCCCCCGCACGGCGGCGGAGCTCCCCCACCGCACCCGGGCGGCACAACCCGGCACCCCGCCACCCAGCCCTCCCCGCAACCCCGATCCGAAGCCAGAACACGGCCGGCAGCGCCGGGTCAAGGCACGCTTTCCCGCCTTGACGCGGCGTTGCCGGCCGTAGTCACAATCAGGCTTCGGGGTTGCGGAAAACCAAGCCCCCGTGGGTTGGCCCACAGTGACCGCATGCCTCTTCGGCACCCCCTCCCCCGCCGCCTAAGCTGACCGGATCCCGGAGCTGGCAAAGGAGCCTGGCAGTGCCGTCCACCACGTTTCAGCACACCGAAGTCCTCCCGCTGGGCAAGGACACCACCACCGAATACCGGCTGGTCACCGACCAGGGCGTCGAAACCGTCGAAGCCGCCGGGCGCACCTTCCTGAAGATCGACCCGGAAGCGCTCACCACGCTCGCCCGCACCGCGATCACCGACATCCAGCACCTGTTGCGCACATCACATCTGCGCCAGCTGCGCGCCATCGTCGACGACCCCGAAGCGAGTGGGAACGACCGCTTCGTCGCCATGGACCTGCTGCGCAACGCCGCCATCTCGGCCGGCGGCGTGCTGCCCATGTGCCAGGACACCGGGACCGCCATCGTCGTCGGCAAGCGCGGTGAAGGCGTGCTGACCGGCGGGGACGACGAGCGCGCTCTCTCGCAGGGCATCTTCGACGCCTACCAGCAGCTCAACCTGCGCTACTCCCAGATGGCGCCGGTGAACTTCTGGGACGAGCGCAACACGGGCACCAACCTCCCCGCCCAGATCGAGCTGTACCACAAGGAGGGGGACCCGACCTACGAGTTCCTCTTCATGGCCAAGGGCGGCGGCAGCGCCAACAAGACGTTCCTGTACCAGGAAACCAAGGCCGTCCTGAACCCGAAGCGGCTCGCCCGGTTCCTCGACGAGAAGCTGCGCAGCCTCGGCACCGCGGCCTGCCCGCCGTACCACCTGGCGATCGTCGTCGGCGGGATGTCGGCCGAGTTCAACCTCAAGGTCGCGAAGCTCGCCTCGGCGCGCTACCTCGACAACCTGCCGACCGAGGGGTCCGAGCTGGGGCACGCCTTCCGCGACCCGAGCCTCGAGCAGCAGGTCCTGGAGATGACCCGGCAGTTCGGCATCGGCGCGCAGTTCGGCGGCAAGTACTTCTGCCACGACGTCCGCGTCATCCGGCTCCCCCGCCACGGCGCCAGCTGCCCCGTCGGCATCGCGGTGAGCTGCTCCGCCGACCGGCAGGCCAAGGCCAAGATCACCGCCGACGGCGTGTTCATCGAACAGCTCGAGCGCGACCCGGCGCAGTTCCTCCCCGAGATCACCGAAGAGGACCTGTCCGACGACGTCGTGAGCGTCGACCTCAACCGGCCGATGGCCGAGATCCGCGCGCAGCTCTCGCAGCTGCCGGTCAAGACGCGGCTGTCGCTCACCGGGCCGCTGGTCGTCGCGCGCGACATCGCGCACGCGAAGATCGCCGAGCGGCTCGACGCCGGCGAGGGGATGCCGGACTACCTGAAGAACCACCCGGTCTACTACGCCGGCCCGGCGAAGACGCCCGAGGGATACGCGTCCGGCTCGTTCGGTCCGACGACGGCCGGGCGGATGGACTCCTACGTCGAGCAGTTCCAGGCGGCAGGCGGCTCGCTCGTCATGCTGGCCAAGGGAAACCGGTCGAAGCAGGTGACGGCCGCGTGCCAGGCGCACGGCGGGTTCTACCTCGGCTCGATCGGCGGCCCGGCCGCGCGGCTCGCGCAGGACTGCATCAAGAAGGTCGACGTCCTGGAGTACGCCGAGCTCGGCATGGAAGCCGTGTGGAAGATCGAAGTCGAGGACTTCCCGGCGTTCATCGTCATCGACGACAAGGGCAACGACTTCTTCGCCAGCACCGGCGACCCGGTGCTGCAGATCAGCTTCCGTTAGGACGCAAGGGAAGGGGACACCGGCCCGCCGCCGGTGCCCCCTTCCTTCCCTGCACCCTCAGCCGACGCGCTCGATCCGCGCGCGCCGGATGAGGAACTTGCCGGGCTCCCGAACCTGTTCGAAAGCCGCGTTGTTGAGCAGCGCGCAGCTGCCCGAGACCGACGTGACCTCGACCGTCGTGGACTTCGAGTTGTCCAGGTTCGTCACCTTCAGCTTCGTCCCCGCCGGGAACTGGTTGCTCGACGCGGCCGGTGCGCCGCCTTCGCCCGAGAGGGTCACGGTCGACCCCGGGCAGACGACCTGGCCGACGGCTCCGGTGTCCACTCCGGACTGCTTCTGCTGCTGGTTCTGCTGCTGCGCCGGAGCTTGCTGGGCCGACGCCTGGGCCGCCGGGGCCTGTCCGTTGTTCGCCGCGACGTTCGCGGTGCACCCCGCGACCTGACGCCGCTGCTGGATCAGGTCCACCACCGCCTGCCGGTTGGCGATCCGCGCGGCCGACTGCGCGTCCGGGTTCGCCTGCTGGCCCGCGATGAAGTTCAGGTTGTTCTGCAGTGCGGTGTCGAGTCCTGCGCAGTTTTCCTTGGGAGCTTCGGCCGCGTTGCTCGCCGGGCTGCTCAGCGCGATCGCGGTCGCGGTGATGCCGGAAACACCCAGCAACGCGGCCAGTCCGATGGTCGCCTGCTTGCGGTGCCGACCACTACTCAACCGGGGCATGCGCCCCTCCTCTCTGATCACCACCTCACCCTGGGATACGGCCCGGCAACGCGGGCGGTTCACCGCTTCCGCGAAAATTTCGACAGGTTCGACAGCCGAACTCAGGCGACCGGCACGCCGTGGTCCGAACCATTGACGCGCGCCGCCGTCGCCAGCGCCCAGCGCCCGGTGGTCAGCACGCCCAGCGCGAACACCAGGACCCCGCAGGCGGTCACGATCACCCACGCCACCCGGTCCGCCGCGGGCGAGGCCGCGGCGACGACCGCGCCGATCACCGCCACGCCCAGGGAAGCCCCGACCTGACGGCTGGTGGACGCCACCGCCGCCGCGAGCCCAGCGCGTTCCCTCGGCATCCCGGACACCGCGGCGTTGGTGATCGGCGCGTTGAGCATGCCGAAGCCCGCGCCGAAGCACACGTATCCGAGTACCAGCACCGGAATCGGCGTCGCGGGGCCGATCCCGGCGAGCACGGCGCCGGACAGGGCGATCCCCGCGCCGGCGACCAGCAGCGGCAGCCGCGGCCCCCGCGCGGCGACCACCCGGCCCGACAGCGGTGCGCACACCGCGGTCACCGCCGCCATCGGCAGGGTCAGCAATCCCGCGTGCAGCGCGGAAAACCCGCGGGTGTCCTGCAGGTACAGCGTGTTGAGGAAGAGGAACCCGGACAGCGCCGCGAAGCCCGTGACGGCGGTGAGCGTCGCACCGGAGAACGGGACACTGCGGAAGAACCTCAGTTCCAGCAACGGATCCGCGCGCCGCCGCTCGTAGGGCAGCAGGATGGCCAGCGCGACGGCGGCCACGGCGAA
Source organism: Amycolatopsis sp. SID8362 (assembly GCF_010550475.1). Lineage (NCBI taxonomy): Bacteria > Bacillati > Actinomycetota > Actinomycetes > Pseudonocardiales > Pseudonocardiaceae > Amycolatopsis > Amycolatopsis sp. SID8362. The sequence goes on along the minus strand of NZ_JAAGNB010000914.1, from coordinate 2,905 downwards.
GCAGCCGATGATCTCCGGCGACGTCCAGCCCGCGCCGCGGCCTTCGATGATCGCGTAGGTGAGCGAGGCCAGCAGGAGGATCACCAGCAGCTGCCCGACCGGGTCGAGCCGGCGCGGGTGCGGCGACCGGGACTCGGGCACGAACACCACCGTCAGGACGATCGCGGCGACGCCGACCGGGACGTTGATCCAGAAGATCGAGCGCCAGCCGGCCCAGCCGACGAGCGCGCCGCCGACCACCGGCCCGACCGCCATGCTCAGCCCGACCACGCCGGCCCACACGCCGATCGCGCGGGCGCGCTCGCGCGGTTCGGTGAAGACGTTGGTGACGATGGAAAGCGCGACCGGGTTCAGCATCGAGCCGCCGACGGCCTGCAGCGCGCGGAAGGCGATCAGCGTGCCGACGTTGGGCGCGACGCCGCACAGCAGCGAGCCGAGGGAGAACAGCGCGAGCCCGGTCTGGAACGTCCGGCGCCGCCCGATCCGGTCGGCGGTCGAGCCGGCCAGCATGAGCAGGCTCGCCAGGACGAGCGTGTACGCGTCGATCGTCCACTGCAGACTCGCGACGGACGCGCCCAGCTCGTGGCGGATCGAGGGCAGCGCGAGGTTCACGATCGTGTTGTCGAGCCCGACGATGAACAGGCTCAGGCAGCAGACGGCCAGGACGACCCGGGGCCGGACGAGCTGGGGCACCGCACCCCCGCAAGTAGTTGCACGGACAATATTAAGCATTGTACAACTAATTGGGCGCGGCTTCCGTCAGGCCGGGAACAGCTCCGTGAGCCGGGCGAGGGTCTTCTCGATGCCTTGGGCGTTCTTGCGCGGGAACGGGCTGAGCGTGATGGCCAGCGGGAACTTCGCCGTCGACCAGTCGAACGTCTCGGTGACCTCGGTGCGGCCGCCGTCGAGGGGTTCGAGGCGCCAGCGCCAGCGGTGGCCGTTGAAGTGGCGCCACGCGCCGAGCGAAAGCCGGTCCGGACCGCCCGGCTGGGCGGCCCGGACCGTGCCGGATCCGTCGATGAGCGGGGGCTGGGCCGGATCGGCCAGGAGCCCGAAGATCTTCTCCGGGGTCGTGGCGACGATCGCGGTGCGTGAGACCTGGCGGCTGCCCATCACCCGAGCCTAGGCCAGGGTGATCACTTCGGCGGCGTGGTCTTCAGCACCACCGTGCGCTGATCCAGCGGCGCGGCCAGCGCGACCGAGATCACCGGGTAGCGGATGTCCATGGTGCACATCTGGCCGGTCTGCGCCTTGGTTTCGCTCAGGTTGACGACGACGTGGTCGCCGGCCTGCTCGGTCGCCTCGCCGAGGGCGTGGCCGCAGCCGCCCTCCTGGGCGCGGATGTTGAGGATGGTGCCGCCGTTGGCCGTCCACACCTCGTGCGGGAAGCCGCTGGGCAGCGCGGTCGCGTCGATCTTGGCGGGCGGCACCGGCGTACTGCCTTCGGGCACGGTGAGCCGCGGTTTCCCCGGCGGGTTCGCCGTCGGCGACCCCGGCGGCACCGACTCGCTCGGCGACGTCGAAAGGCTGCCGGTCGGCGCCGCGGAGTCACCCCCGGCAGCGGGCTGGCTGGTGGGCATGTCCTGGCCGGCACAGGCCGTCGCCATCAGCAGGAACGCGCCTGTCCCGACCACCTTCGCTAAGTACCTCATGTCCCGAAGACGGAACGCCCCCGACCCGGGGTTGCACGAAAGATCGACTCGGACTCGCGAAAGCGGCACTTTCACGTGAAAGTGCCGCTTCCTGGGGGTGGTCTGGGAGGGCGGGGCCGGGCAGCCCGGGGCCGCCCTCCCAGCGTCCGGGCGGGGTCAGCCCTGGCGGAGTACCACCGTGCGCGTGCCGAGCGGCTCGGTCAGGGGCAGCGGGATCGTGATCTCGCGGATGTAGTCCGGGCACATCTGGCCCTTCTTCCCCGCGCTGACCGCGATCAGCACCACCACCTGCTGCGGCGTCTGGTCGCCGACGCGCGCCGAGACGCGGCGGCAGCCGCCCTCCTCGGCCTGGAGGATGACCGTCTTGCCGTCGGGGCTGCGGGTGAGGCTGCGCGGGTAGCCCTCGGGCAGGGAACGCGCGTCGACCTGGGACTCCGCGATCACGTCGTCGCCCGGGGCGATGCCCTGCGTGGGGCGGCCGACCGTCTGGGACGGCGGCGGGGCGACCGGCGGCGACCCCGGCAGCGAGGACGAAGCCGACGTCGGGGGCGTCGCCGAGCCGGTGCTGCCCGGCGCCGGCGCCGCCCCGGAGCCCGAACCGGCCGCGCAGGCGGTCAGCGTCAGGAGCAGCAGGACCGTACCCAGCAGTGTGCGCATACCCGCAAGACGGACCGGACGCCGGATCGGTTGCACCTACCGGTGCGCCGCCCGCCCACGGGCCAGGCCCAGCAGCACCACCCCGGCGAGGGTGACGCCGAGCAGCAGGACCGTCGCCGCGGAGGCGAGGAACACCTGGCCGCGGTCGGTCAGCGCGAACACGCTCGCCGGGAGCGTGCGCCAGTCCGGCGGGTACAGCATCATCGTCGCGCCCAGCTCGCCCATCGACATCGCCAGCGCGAGGCTCGCCGACGCCGTCATCGCCGGCAGCAGCACCGGCACGCGCACCCGCAACAACACCCGGACGGGGGATGCCCCGAGCGACGCCGCCGCCTGCGCCAGCTGCGGGTCGACGCGGGTGAGCGCCGCCGACACCGTGCTGAAGGCGAACGGCAGCAGGATCAGCAGGTGCCCGAGCAGCACGATCCAGCGGGTCCCGTTGAACGCCAGCGGCGGCCGGCTGAACGCCACCAGCAGCGCCAGCCCCAGCACCACCGACGGCACCGCGATCGGCAGGTGGAACAGCGTTCCGGCGAGCCGCCGCAGCCGCCGCGGCGCGGTCTCCGCCGCCAGCGCCGCCCACGTGCCGAGCAGCA
>NZ_JAAGNB010000869.1:0-7706 GCF_010550475.1 Amycolatopsis sp. SID8362 | reverse complement strand
CGCCGAACCACGGCGGCGGCTCGCCCGGCAGCCCCGGCGAGCGGATCAGCGTGACCCCGGCGTCGACGTGCTGGTGCAGCTGCTCCCGGAGCACCTCGCCGTCCATCGGCTGTCCTGGCTCGGTCGCGCCCGGGTGGGTGTGCGCGTCGACCAGGCCGGGCACGAGCCAGCCCTCCGCGACGAGCGTCGCGCCCGGGACCGGGTCGGTGGTCCAGCGGTCGCCGTCGGCGTACAGGTCGGCGTACTCGCCGTGCGGCAGGGCGTACCCCCGGATGCGGACGATCACCACACCGAACGTACCCGCGTACGCAGCCGGTCGTAGCCGCAAGAGCCGTACGTCGGCGGACGACCGCGGCGGCCGGGATCCCGAGGATTGAGGGCGTCGAAAAGGAGGCGTCCATGAGGCTCAAGAGCCAGGCTCGCAAGTGGTGGCTGGTCGGACACATCGTTTCGGCGGGGTTGTGGATCGGGATCGACGCCGTGCTCGGCATCCTGGTCTGCACCGCGCTGCTCACCGACGACCCCGCCGTCCGCGCCACCGGCCTGGAGGCACTCGGGCTGTTCGCCGTGTGGCCGCTGTTCACCGCCGCCGTCCTCACGCTCGTCACCGGTGCCGTGCTCGGCCTCGGCTCGAAGTACGGCCTGGTCCGCTACTGGTGGGTGGCCGCGAAGCTCGCGGTCACCGTCCTGATGGCGCTGCTGATCCTCTTCGCGCTGCGCCCCGGGATCGACGTCGCCACCGAGCAGCCGGAAGGCCTGCTCTACCCCGTGGTCGTCGCCCCGGCCCTGTTGCTGTTCGCCAGCGTCCTCGCGGTCTTCAAGCCGTGGGGCCGCGTCCGGAAGGAGTCCCGTGACCCAGCCAGTGGAAACGACCGCGCTGACGAAGCGCTACGGACCGGCCGCCGCGGTCGAGGACCTGAACCTCTCGGTGCCCGCCGGTGAGGTGTACGGCTTCCTCGGCCCCAACGGCGCCGGCAAGACGACGACGTTGCGGATGCTGCTCGGCCTGATCCGGCCGACCTCCGGCAGCGTCCGCGTGCTCGGCGCCGAACCCGGCCCGGGCAGCCTCACCCGCGTCGGCGCGCTCATCGAAGGCCCCGCGTTCTACCCGTACCTCTCCGGCCGGGCGAACCTGCGGATCCTCGCCGACCACGCCGGCGTGCGGCGGACCCGCGTCGACGCCGTGCTCGACGTCGTCAGCCTGACCGATCGCGCCAAGGACCGGTATTCGACGTACTCGCTCGGCATGAAGCAGCGGCTCGGCCTCGCCGCGGCGCTGCTGAAGGACCCCGAGCTGATCGTCCTCGACGAGCCGACCAACGGCCTCGACCCGGCCGGCATGGCCGACATGCGGGTCACCCTGCGCAAGCTCGCCGCGGACGGCTGCACCGTGCTGCTGTCCAGCCACCTGCTGGCCGAGGTCGAGCAGATCTGCGACCGCGTCGGCGTGCTCGACCACGGCAGGCTCGTCAGCGAGACCACCGTGGCGGACCTGCGGGCGGGCGGCGCGCTGCGCGTCGTCGCGGAGCCCCTCGAGCAGGCCCGCGAGCACCTGCGCCGGCACTACGGCGGCGTCCGCGTCGACGGCCCGGCGCTCGAACTCGACGTCGAGCCCGCGGAAGCCGGGCGCGTGAACGCCGGGCTGGTTGGCGCCGGGTGCGTCGTCACCGAGCTGCGCTGGCGCGAACCCGACCTGGAACAGACCTTCCTCGCCCTGACCGGAGGTACCCCCGATGCTGCGTGACATCCGAGCCGAGCTGCTCAAGCAGTCCCGCCGTCCGGCGAGCTGGCTGCTGCTCGCCGTCGCCGTCGTGCTGACGCTGACCTTCGGCTACGCCATCCCGTACGCCGGCCTGAGCGGGACGACGTCCGGGCCGCCCGGCGCGAACCGCGGGCTGGCCGCGATGCTGCCGGACGCGTTCGTCGGCAGCGCGCTGGGCGGGCTGCCGATCTTCGTCGGCGCCCTCGCGCTGATCTTCGGCGTGCTCGTGGCCGGCAGCGAATACGGCTACGGGACCTGGAAGACGGTGCTGGTGCAGCACCCGTCGCGGATCGCGGTCTACAGCGCGAAGCTGGTGACCGTCGCGCTCGCCGCGCTGGCCGTCGTGCTCGCGCTGTTCGCGGCGGCCGCGGGCGCGAGCGCGCTGGTGGCGGCGCTGCAGGACCAGCCGCTGACCTGGCCGCCGGTCTCCGACGTCGTGCGCGGCCTCGGCGCGGGCTGGCTGGTCACGACGATGTGGGGCGCGCTCGGCGTGCTCCTCGCGATCGGGCTGCGCTCGGTCGCGCTTCCGATCGGGCTCGGCCTGGTGTGGCTGCTCGCCGTGCAGAACCTCTTGGCGTCCATCGCCGCGCCGCTGCTGGACTGGGTCGCGCAGCTGCAGAAGGGGCTGCCGGGGCCGAACGCGGGCGCGCTCGCCGCCGCGTTCGGGGCGAGCGCGCCGGGGGTCGAGCAGATCGTCGGCTCCGGCCAGGCCGCCCTCGTGCTGGCCGGGTACGTGGTCGTCTTCGGCGTCCTCGGCGGCTGGCTGCTGCACCGGCGTGACATCACCTGAACGCCCGGTGCGGTGCGCTTGTGCCCGGTCACACCCGGTGTAGTGTTTGCCGGTCCGACCGGCGGCCGCGACCACGTGAGGTGCCATGACAGTGCGGCGGTACCCGGTCGCGATCGTGCTCGTCGTCCTCACCGCGACGCTGGTCGTGGTCAACGGCTTCGCGTTCTGGGGCGACACCTTCGCGCTGTGGGTCGACGACGCCATGCAGCTGAGCGCCGGGGTGGGCGCGGTCGTCTGCGGCGTCGCCGCCGCCCGGCGGGCACGCGGGCACCAGCGCTGGTGGCGGGTCCTGGTGGCGGTCGGCATGGCGGGCTGGTCGCTCGGGCAGTGCGCCTGGTCGTGGTACCAGCTGGTCGACGGGCGCGGGCTGCCGTCGCCGTCGCTGGCCGACGTCGGCTACCTGAGCTTCCCGGTGTTCGCGCTCGCCGCCCTGTTCACGCTGGCCAGGGCGCGCGTGCGGCCGGACCGCGAACGCTGGCAGCCCGCGCAGTGGACGGCGCACTTCGGCGTCGCGGTGGTGCTCGACGGCCTGATCGTCACCGGCTCGCTGTTCATCCTCACCTGGACCGCGGCGCTCGGGCAGCTGGTCCGCGCGACCGCGCCGGACAAGCTGACCTGGTCCGTCGCCATCTCCTACCCGCTGTCGGACCTGGTGATCGTGGTCGTCGCGGTGCTGCTGGTGGTGTTCGACCGGGTGGACCGGCCGTACCGGGCGAACCTGCTGCTGGCCGCGGTCGGGATCGTCGCGCTGGCCGCGTCCGACAGCGTGTTCGCCTACCTCGTCAGCATCGGCGCGGAGAGCATGAAGCCGTGGTCGGACGGCGGGTTCGTGCTCGGCCCGCTGTTCATCGCCTTCGCGCTGCTGGCCACGCCGGGCACCCGGCGGCGCGACGACGCGAACCAGCCGGTCGGGATCGACTGGTGGCAGCTGGCGCTGCCGTACGTGCCGGTCACCGCGGTCGCGCTGCTGATCACCGTGCAGGTGGTGGCGGGCGCGGGCCCGGACGCCGTCGAAGTGTACGTCGGCGTGCTCGTGGTGTTCCTGGTGCTCGCCCGGCAGCTGCTTTCCCTGCTGGACAACAGGTTGCTGCTGCGCCGGGTGTACGAAGGCCAGCAGCAGCTGACCCACCAGGCCTACCACGACCCGCTGACCGGGCTGGCCAACCGCGCGCTGTTCGCCGACCGGCTGGACCGCGCGGTGGAGAGCGGGCCCCGGCCGCTGGTGCTCATCTTCGTCGACCTCGACGACTTCAAGGAGGTCAACGACCGGTTCGGGCACGCGGGCGGCGACGTCCTGCTGCACGCCGTCGCCCAGCGGCTGCTGAGCTGTGTGCGCGCGGGCGACACGGTGGCGCGCCTGGGCGGCGACGAGTTCGCGATCCTCCTGGAGGGCGAGGTGGACGCCCCGCAGGCCGTCGCCGACCGGATCCAGGGCGTGCTGCGGCGGCCGTTCGCGGTGCACGGCACGCTGGTCCCGGTCCGGGCGAGCATGGGACTGGTGGTGCCGGACCCGGCCGAACCGCTGGTCACGTCGGACGTGCTGCTCGGCCGCGCCGACACGTCGATGTACGCGGGCAAGCGCCTCGGCAAGGACACGACGGTGGTCTACCGCCCCAGCGACGACGGCCCGCCCGACTTCCCGGCGGCCCTGCGCCGCGCGGCCGGCGGCATCCCGGAGGGCTTCGGACTGGTGTTCCAGCCGATCGTCCGGCTGCCGGACGCGACCCCGGTGGCGGTCGAGGCACTGGCCCGCTGGACCACGCGCGACGGCACGTCGGTGTCGCCGGAGACGTTCGTCCGCGCGGCCGAAGGGGCGGGCCTCGGCGCGGAGCTGGACGCGCTGGTGCTGGACCTGGCCTGCCGCGAGATCACCGCGGCCGGCGTGGACCTGACGGTGCACGTGAACGTGTGTGCCAGCCGCCTCGGCGCCGAGACGCTGGAGGAGAGCGTCAGCGCGAGCCTCGCCCGCTACGGCCTGCCCGCGGACCGCCTCGTCGTCGAGATCACCGAGACGGTCCCGGTCCCGGACCTCGCCGCGGGCGCCGCCGCGATCCGCCGCCTGCAGGCCCTCGGCGTCCGGGTGGCGCTGGACGACTTCGGCGCGGGGTACAGCTCGCTGACCGTGCTGCACGCCCTGCCGGTCGACCTGATCAAGCTGGACCGGGCCCTGACGACCGGCATCCAGCCCGACCGCGACGCGGCGCTGTGCCGGTCGCTGGTCGGGCTGTGCCGCGACCTCGAGGTGGCGGTGGTCGCGGAGGGCATCGAGACGGCCGAGCAGGCGGAGCTGGTGACGAAGGCCGGCTGCCCGGCCGCGCAGGGCTACCGGTTCGGCCACCCGGCCCCGTTGTCCTCGCTGCGCCTGTCGGCCGCGCCGCTCAGCGCGGGCTAGCCCGCCGTCACCCCGGGCGGCAGCACCCCGAAGATCGTCGCCGTCGAGCCCGCGCCCCGGCGGTTGATCGGGCCGCCCGCCAGCACCCACGCGCCCGTCGTCGGCAGGGCCTGGAGGTTCGCCAGGATCTCGAGGCTGATCCGGTGCCGCCGGTAGACCAGCTTCGACACCGTGTACGTCTCGTCGGTGCCGACGTCCGGGCTGAACGTGTCGGTCCCGGTGCCGCCGCGGCGGCCGAGCCGTCCCGTGTCGATCAGCCACCTGACCGCTGGGATCGAAAACCCGGGCTGGTGCAGCACGCCGTTGGCGTCGGTGTTCGGGTAGGCGGGGGTGCCCCACTTGGCGTCCCAGCCGGTCCACAGCACGACGACGCTCTCGTCGGGGATGCGCCCGTTGCGCCGCTCCCACGCCTTCAGGTCGTCGATCGTCACCGCGTAGTCCGGGTCGTGGGCCGCCTTCGCTCTTACATCGATCTTGACGGCGGGCCGGAACAGATCGGCCGGGTCCATTTCGTCGGCCAGCGGCTCGCCGGTGTTGAAGTGGCCGGGCGCGCCCCAGTGCGTGCCGGTGTGCTCGCCTTCGCGGACGAACTGCAGGTAGTAGCCGTCGTCGGGGATGGTGGCGATGGTTTCCAGCTCGAAGGCCGGGTCGCCGGGGAAGACGTTGGTCGTCGCCGGGTCGTTGACGTGCGACAGGTTGACCAGGTTCAGCTGGTCGAGCCGCACCGGCGGGGTCGCCGCCGTCTGGGCCGTCTGGGCCGCCTGCGCCGTCCGCCCGGACAGCGCGGCGCCGAACACCCCGGCCAGCCCCGCGGCCAGCACCCTGCGTCTCATCGGCATGGGGATCACCTTTCCCACCAGTGCCGCCCGTGCGGCGGCTCGCACGGTCCTATCACCCAGGCTCGGCGCAGCCAAGGAGTTGCGCGAGGATGGACGGCATGGACGACTCCGAAGACCGCGCCGACGACGGCATCCTCGACCCCGAGGACACATTGGACGACCGCGACGAACTGGCGGAGGGTTATTCCCCACCGGAACGCGCACAGGCAACCGAAGGCTGGGGCACCACCGCCCGCGAGACGGCGGAACGCGAAAGCTGGGAAGCGCGGCTGGCCCGCGAAGTCCCGGACATCTCCTCCGAAGCGGACGGCGACGGCCTCGGCGACAGCGAAGACACCGACGGCGAACTGGTGGACGACGAGGTCGGCGACGTCCGAGCGGGCCGCCTGGTAGCCACCGACGAAGGCTTCGGCGAGGACAGCGACGAGGAACTGTACGCCTCGGACGCAGGCATCGACGGCGGCGCGGCCTCGGCGGAGGAAGCCGCGGTCCACGTGATCGACCCGTCCCGCCGCTGGTGAGGTGAGGGAACGGACCGGGCGTTCGAGGCGCCCGGGCCCGCTTCCGTCGTGCCTTCGGTTCCGGTCGCCGGGCCGGCGCGTCACGAACTCCAGCGCGACTGCGGATCTGGACGTGTGCGAGCACGGCCAACCAGCGTGAACGCTCTCGGTGTCGTCAGCCGCCGTGAACGTCCCCGTCGCCGCGGGTCGGGCCGACGGCGATCGGCAAGAAGTCTCACGCCACAGGTGCTCCACGACGCACTCGGCCGGTATCGGGCCCATTCCGAAAGTCGCGCAGCTCAAGGGATTCGAGGCGTGTTTCCTTGCTCTCGAAGGCTTCTCATCGACCACCTGATCGTGTGATGAACAGGTGTTCGTACGCCCGGTAATCTTGGGGCGTGGACAGAGAAGCGGTGTGGCAAGCGGATGCGGAGGCCTTGGCCGACCGCATCGTTTCGCTGCTCACCGTCGTGCGGTCTGCCGAAGCGGAAATCGGTGCGCTGCTGGTGGAAATCGAATCCCGCGGCGTCCAGGAACTCTTCGGATACCGCACCACCGCACGCCTCTACGAACACCTCGCCGACATTCCGCACGCCGCCGCCAGACGCACCGTCACCCGCGCCCAGGCCCTGCACCCCGCCCACTCCCTCGACGCCACCCCCGCCGTCGCCCCGGCTACCGGCGCCGCCGCGTTGGCAGGTTCCCTGAGCACCCCGATGATCGACACCATCATCGACGCCGTCTCCCGCATCCCCGCCACCCACCGCGACGATGCCGAAGCGGATCTCCTCGCTTTCGCCGCCCAGGGTGGCCACAAGCAGGTGGCTGCCCTGGGTGCCCGGATCCTGGCCCATCTCGACCCCGACGGTCCCGCACCCGAGGACACCGAACCCGCCACCCCCGCGCGCGAGTTGTCGTTGCGCCGAAGACGCACCGGAACCTGGGAACTCACCGGCCGCTTCGACGACGAGACCGGCACCCGCGCCAGCGCCCTGCTGGATGCGTTGGCCGAACGCCGCGGCACCGACGACCTCCGCTCCCCACAAGAACGCTACGGCGACGCGTTCTCCGACGCGGTCGACCTCGCGTTGAACTCCGCCGACCTCCCCGCCCAAGCCGGGGAGCGCGTCCACGTGATGGTCGCGGTCTCCCTGGCGGATCTGAAATCCGGACGCGGCACGGCCACCCTGGGCGACACCGGCGCCATCACAGCTGCCGACGCCCGCCTCCACGCCTGCGACTGCAAACTCATCCCCGCCGTCCTCGGCACCGCCAGCGAACCCCTCGACCTGGGCCGCGCCCGCCGCCTGATCAGCCCCGGCCTCCGCCGCGCGTTGTTCCTGCGCGACCGTGGTTGCGCGTTCCCCGGCTGCCACCGCCCACCCCGGCACTGCCAGGGCCACCACATCCGGCACTGGGCCGA
>NZ_JAAGNB010000830.1:0-22349 GCF_010550475.1 Amycolatopsis sp. SID8362 | reverse complement strand
CGGCGTGGCTTTCGGCCACCGGCGCCGGCATCCGGCTGATCTGGCGCGACCCGGCGCTGCGGACGCTCGTGGCGCTCAACTGGCTAGCCGGGTGCTACATCGTGCCGGAGGCGCTGGCCGCCCCGTACGCGGCGGGCATCGGCGCGGGCGCGACGCTGGTGGGCCTGCTGATGGCGGCGGACCCGGCGGGCAGCGTCGTCGGCGGCGTCGTGTTCGGCAAGTGGGTCCCGGAACACGTCCAGGTCCGGCTGCTCGGGTGGCTCGGGATCGCCGCGGGACTGCCGCTGGTGCTGTTCGCCTTCCGGCCGGGGCTGGCGCTTTCGGTGCTGCTGCTGGCGACGTCCGGCCTGCTGGCGACGGGCTACAACATCCAGGGCACGGTGTCGTTCATGCGCCGGGTGCCGGACGAGCACCGCGCGCAGTGCGCGGGCGTGAACTCCGCGGGCTTGATCACGGTGCAGGGCCTCGGCGCGGCCGCGGCCGGCGCGCTGGCGGAAGTACTGAGCCCGGCGCACACCATCGCGGTGGCCGGCGCGGCGGGTGCCGCGGTGGCCGTGCCGATCGCGAGGGCGTGGCGCCGGGCCGGGCTGGAGGGACCATGACCTCAGTTGTCGCGTCCGCACATGGCGCGCCTCCCTTCACCACCTCGGGCCGAACCGTCTCCGTGACTGGCCGGACACCATGAGTATGCGGACCGGCGGCGGTATACCGCGCTCTGGGCCACGCTTTCGTGACGTCCTCGTGGCGCCGCGCCACTGGACGCTGTGGCGGCAGCGTCCCCGCGTGGTCGTCTACTGCCTGCTGACCGAGGCCGTCGCGGTCGCGCTGACGCTGCGCCCGTACCCGGTCGCGGTGGACCGCCGGACGCTGCTGATCCTGGCGACGTTGCTGCTCCTCGGCATCCTCCAGTCGGAAACCGGACGGCGGGTGGAGCGCATCCGCCGTCGCGTGTCGGGGACCCCGCACATCAACATGACGTCGGTCTGGACGTTCGCCGGCGTGCTGCTCCTCCCCCCGCCACTCTTGGCACTGCTGGTCGCCGGCCTCTACTCGCACCTGGCGCTCCGCAGCTGGTACCGCCTGCAGCGGGTACCGGCGTCGAGAACGGCCAGCAACGCGGCCATCATCCTGCTGTCGTGCTACGCCGCTCAAGCGGTGGTCCCCGACATCCGCACGGCACTGACCCACGGCTGGGCCGGCACCTTCGCGCTGGCCGCGGCGGGCGTGACGTTCTTCGTGGTGAACGCGTTGCTGGTGCTGCCGGCCAGGCACGAAATCGGCCGCACGCCGGAAGCCCTGTTCGGCACCTGGGCGGACAACGGCCTCGAAGTGGCGACGCTGTGCCTGGGCGCCCTGAACGCGTTGGCGCTGGCGACGTTGCCGGGCCTGGTCCTGCTGGTGCTGCCGCCGTTGCTGCTGCTGCACCGCACGGTTCTGGTGAAGCAGCTGGAGGTGGCGGCGCACCGCGACGAGAAGACGGGTCTGTACAACACGAGCGGCTGGCACGCGCTGGCGGAGCGGACGCTGGCCGCGACGGCCCGCCAGCGCTCGACGTTCGGCCTGCTGATGCTGGACCTGGACCACTTCAAGCAGGTGAACGACACGTACGGCCACCTGGCGGGCGACGCGGTGCTGCGCGCGGTGGCCCAGGCGATCATCTCGGCGGTCCGCGGCCGCGGCGACGCGGTCGGCCGGTTCGGCGGCGAGGAGTTCGTGGTGCTGCTCCCGGGCATCAGCGAGCCCGACATCGGCGCGGTGGCCGAACGCATCCGCCGCGCGGTCAGCACCCTGACCGTCCCGGTGGGCCAGCTGTCGATCACGGGCCAGTCGGTCTCGATCGGCTCGGCGGTCTACCCGCGGGCGGGCACCTCACTCCAGCGTCTCCTGGACGCGGCGGACACCGCGCTGTACCACGCGAAGGCGACGGGCCGGAACAAGGTGGTCCACGTCGCGGACCTGAAGTAGCGCCTACCGCTCCCGCCACAACCCGGCATCGAGCCCGAGCATGTCCAGCAGTTCGGTGCACTCCCGCGCACTCGCGGAGTGCCCGGCAACGGTAACCAGAGCCCGACAGTGCTCGGCGGCGAGCCGCTCGGCCTCCTCGGCCCGCAGCACCCCCATCCGGCTGTCCTCATCGTGGGCGCTCGAGCTGCCACTGTGCCGTGCCCAGGTCATCTGGCCACCTACTTCCAGCCCCACTGGTGCGGAGCCATGGTCGGGACCTCAGCATGACACTCACACAAATTTCACCCGCAAGTGGCCCCCGTCACACCCATTAGTGTCCACCCCACCACCAAGCGCAACCACCCACCAGCCCGCGCCTACCCACCCACCCGGCACCGCAGCGGGGGCAAGGGGCGGCAGCCCCAAGAAGGGGTCCAGGGGGCGAAGCCCGCCTGGCGGGGGTCCGGGGGTTCGACCCCCGGAAAAACACCCGAGAACGAGAGAAGGCCCCAGCCCCGAAGGGGCGCGGGCCTTCTCGCAGTGGAGGTGCCGGGAATTGAACCCGGGTCCTCTGGCGTATCAACAGGGCTTCTCCGTGCGCAGTCCGCTACGTCTCTGCTTGGCTCCCTCAGTCACGCGAACAAGCCGAGGTGACGAGCCCAGCCACTGTTTGCTTCACGACAGTTCCCCGTGGCCGGGACTGCCGCTGAGCCTCCTAGCTGATGCCGGTACCCGGGCCGGAGGCGAACCCGGGCCGACAGAGACGCACTCGCTCAGGCGGCGAGGGCGTACTCGCGCTGACTGGAGTCGGCGCTTATTTGGTTGCGATGACGCTTAACGGTGGTCTCTCGCCTGCACCGGCACGCTTCTCCTGAATCAACGTCCAAAGTCGAAACCGTTCACCCCCTTGGTGGGACACAACCTGTCCATCATAACGCGTCCCGCCACCGCTTTTGTTCCAAGGTAGGGCCAGCCCCACCACGGGGATGCCCGCGCGCACCATGTCGGCCGGCCGGTGCGGAGGCGATCCTTGGAGCGACGAAGGGAGCCGGTCATGGTGCGCGAGAGGCGGGATCCGCCGTTCGGCGGTTCGGTGGTGTTCCTGCTGATGAACCTGCCGCTGGGGGTGGTGGCATTCGCCTTGCTGACGTCGTTCACGGCGGCCGGCGTGGGGACCGCGGTGGTGTGGGTGGGCGTGGGCCTGCTCGCGGTGCTGGTCCTGGCCGTGCGCGGGGGTGCGCGGCTGGAGCGGGCCCGGGTCTACGCGCTGCTGGACCGGTACATCGACCTGCCGTACCTGCCGCTGCCCGCCGAAGGGCAGAAGAACCGGTGGAAGGCGCGGCTGAAGGACCCGTCGACGTGGCGGGACCTGGCGTACTTCTTCGTCCTGTTCCCGCTCGGCCTGGTCGAGTTCGTGCTGGTGACCGTCTTCTGGTCGACGAGCCTGGCGCTGGCGGGGCTGCCGATCTACTTCCGGTGGCTGCCGGGCGGCGCGTACTACTTCCCGGCGGACGACGTGCGGTGGCTGACCGTGGACTCGACGGTGGAAGCGCTACCGTGGGCGGCGCTGGGGGTGCTGTTCATCGCGTTGTCCGTGGCGCTGACGAAGGCGCTGGCGGGAGTGCACGCCCGGCTGGCGAACGCGCTGCTGGGGCCGACCGTGGCGCAGCGCCGTCGGATGGAGCGCTGGTGGGAAGACGCGGAAGAGAAGAACCTGGTGGCGGGATGACCGAGGCATCGCCGGTGGAGCACCCGCGGCCGCACCCGGCTCGCACGATCGTGTACATGATCGTCAGCTTCTTCTTCCGGATCCTGCAGTTCGTGCTGATCGTGACGGGCCTGGCGGTCGGGGTCGCGACGGCCGTGATCTGGATCGGGTTCCCGATCCTGTTGGCTACGACGAGCTTCATCCGCTGGTCGGGCGACCGGGAGCGGGGCTGGCTGCGGACGATGCTGCGGGTGCCGTTGCCGCCGGTGCAGCGGCGGCCGTACGAGGAGGGGCAGCCGCTGCTGCGCCGGTGGGTGGTGCGGCTGAGCGACCCGACGACGTGGCGTGACCTGGCGTACCTGATGGCGGCGTTCCCGCTGGCGTGCGTGGAGCTGGGGATCGCGCTGGCGTCGATCGTGCTGCTGCCGATGGCGGTCTGGGTGACGCCGTGGCTGGGCTGGCTGCACGGCGAGCTGGGGCTCGCGCTGCTGGGGCCGGACCGCACGAAGCGGCTGGAGCAGAAGGCCGAGCGGCTGCAGGCGTCGCGCGCCCGCGGTGTCGACGCGGCCGAGGCCGAGCGGCGGCGCATCGAGCGCGACCTGCACGACGGCGCCCAGCAGCGGCTGGTCGCGGTCGCGATGAGCCTAGGGCGCGCGAAGTCGAAGTTCGACCAGGACCCGGAGTCGGTGCGGGAGCTGATCGACGAGGCCCACGCGGACGCCAAGCTCGCCGTGTCCGAACTGCGCGACCTCGCGCGCGGCATCTACCCGGCCGTCCTCGGCGACCGCGGGCTGGACGCCGCGCTGTCGGCGCAGGCGGCGAAGTCGCCGATCCCGGTGGACGTCGAGGTGGCCGTCGAGCCGCGCCCCCCGGCGGCCGTCGAAACGACGGCGTACTTCATCGTCGGCGAGACCCTGACCAACATCGCGAAGCACTCCGGCGCGACCGAAGCGGGCGTCAAGGTCTGGCGCACCGACGACCACGTCGTCGTCGAGATCACCGACAACGGGCACGGCGGCGCCGAGGTCCGCCCCGGCGGCGGCCTGGCCGGCCTGGCCGACCGCGCCGCGACCATCGACGGCGTGATCACGGTCGTCAGCCCGGCCGGCGGCCCGACGGTGATCCGGGCTGACCTCCCCTGCCAGTGGTGAATAGGCTGGACCCCGTTCATCCACGAGCTTGGGGGCCGGATGCGGGTAGTCATCGCCGAAGACGCCGTCCTGCTGCGGGCGGGGGTCACGCGCCTGCTCGCCGACGAGGGGATCGAGACGGCCGCGGCCGTGGACAACGGCGACGACCTGCTCGGCGCGGTCAAAGAGCACCGTCCTGACCTCGCGATCGTGGACGTCCGCATGCCCCCGACGTTCACCGACGAGGGCTTGCGCGCGGCACTGGCGGCGCGCAAGGAGATCCCCGGCCTGCCGGTCCTGGTGCTCTCGCAGTACGTCGAAGAGTCGTACGCGGTGGAACTCCTCTCGGGCGGCGCGGGCGGCGTCGGCTACCTGCTGAAGGAGCGCGTCGCGGACGTCGCGGACTTCCTGGACGCGGTCCGCCGCGTCGCGAACGGCGGCACGGCGATCGACCCGGACGTCATCGCCCAGCTGATGGCCCGCGGCCGCCGCAATCCCCTGGACGCACTGACGGCCCGGGAGTCGGAGGTCCTCGGCCTGATGGCGCAGGGCCTGTCGAACACGGCGATCGCGAACTCGCTCGTCGTTTCGCACGGCGCGGTGGAGAAGCACATCGGGAACATCTTCTCGAAGCTGGGGCTCGAGGCGAGCGCGGAGGAACACCGCCGCGTCCGTGCGGTGTTGACGTACCTGGGCCGTTAGCGAGACGGATGGTGACCAAAAGCCCCGTAGGGTGGACTGAGGGTCACCCGTTCCGCGGGCGGCACCCCCAGCACCCCTCACTTACCATGAGCGGACCCGCCGACGAGAGGAGCGAGCAGATGACCGACGAAGTCCGCTTCTTCGGCGGCCCGCTCGACGGCCGCGTCCAGGAGCTCGGGGACGCCGAGCCGGTGCCCGGCACCGTGATCCGGCACATCCACCTGCACGGCGGGCCGAAGATCGAGACCCGGTACGAGCTCGGGCTCACCGAGCACGGCTGGGAGTACCGCGTCGCCGCGACGCAGCACGAACCCGAGCCGGACGGGCTGAGGTAGGGAGAACCCCCCTACCCCGCGGGGGTGAACAGGACCCCCAAGACGCCGGTCAGCACCGCTGTTCCGGGACGCCCGAGCGACCAAGCTCAACTGCATGCAAACGAGCCGGGACCGCTTCCTCGACGTCGTCCGGGCGGGGGCCATCCTCGCCGTCATCGCCCAGCACTGGGTCATGCCGGTGCTCTCCTACTCAGACGGTCACCTCGCCACCGGGAACGCCCTCGCGACGCCGGGGTGGTGGGTCGTCACCTGGCTCAGCCAAGTCATGCCGCTCGTCTTCTTCGCCGGCGGCGCCGCGGGCCTGATCTCCTTCCGCCGCGCGGAATCCACGCGGACGTGGCTCGCCGGCCGGATCAAGCGGCTGATGGTTCCGGTGCTGCCGCTGCTGGCGGTCTGGCTGGTCGTCCCGGACTTCCTGCGCGGCCTCGGCGTGCCACCGCAGCCGCTGCAGGTCGGCAGCGCGATCGCCGCGCAGCTGCTGTGGTTCCTCGCCGTGTACGTGCTCGTCGTGCTGCTGACGCCGCTGATGGTCGCCGCGCACCGGCGCTGGGGCCTCAAGGTCCCGCTCGCCATGGGCGCCGCGGGCGTCCTCGTCGACGTCGCGCGCTTCAACGACTTCGGCTACATCGGTTACGCCAACGCGATCTTCGTCTGGGTCGCCGTGCACCAGCTCGGGTTCCACTACGTCGAAGGCCGCCTCGGCAAGCTCACCCGCCGCGGCGCGCTCGCGCTCTCGGCCGCCGGGTTCGGGATCACAGCGCTGCTGGTCGCGTTCGGCCCGTACCCGGCCAGCATGATCGGGATGCCCGGCGCGCCGGTGTCGAACATGAGCCCGCCGACCGTGCTGCTCGCCTTCCTCGCCGTCGGCCAGATCGGCCTGCTGCTCGCCTTCCGCCCGCAGCTCAACGCGCTCGCCGCGCGGCCGGGCATCGGGAACGCGCTGAGCTGGCTGGGCGCGCGGTTCATGAGCGTCTACCTCTGGCACATGCCGGCGCTGATCGTGGTGGCGGGCGTGACGGTGTA
This sequence comes from Amycolatopsis sp. SID8362, assembly GCF_010550475.1. Lineage (NCBI taxonomy): Bacteria > Bacillati > Actinomycetota > Actinomycetes > Pseudonocardiales > Pseudonocardiaceae > Amycolatopsis > Amycolatopsis sp. SID8362. The sequence continues at coordinate 15,507 of NZ_JAAGNB010000830.1, read as the reverse complement.
CGGCCTCGGCTACGAAACCCCGGAGCCGGGCACGCTGCTCTGGCTGGTGATGGCGCCCGCGTGGTTCGCGGTCTGCGGGCTGGTGCTGCTCGGTCTGCTGCGGCTCTTCGCGCACTTCGAGATGCAGCGCGACACCGGCGAAATCACCGCGCGGACGCCGCAGCTCGTCGTCGCCGGCCTGCTGGTCTCCGGTGGTCTGCTCGGCCTGGCCGCACACGGGTTCGCGCCGCTGTCGGACGGCATCGCGCACGGCCCGGTGCCGTGGGTGGTCCTCGCGACGGCCGGGTTCCTCCTGGCGGGCAAGCACATTCCGGTCACCGCGCTCGGCACCCGCTACCTGGGCCGCGCCGTCGCCGTCAGCGAACGGGCCGCGCTCAAGCGGTGAGCAGCCGCAGCGGGGTGTCGTGCAGGACCGCCCGCAGGAACGGCTCCCCCAGGCGATCGTCGGCCGCCCAGCCGGCGATCGCCTGCAGCTGCGTCGCGTAGGAGTACGGGATGTTCGGGAAGTCCGTGCCGAGCACGACGCGGTCGGCGTACCCGGCCAGCCGCGCCGTCCAGTCCGGCGGCAGCGGCGACATCGCCTCGGCGAACGGCACGCCCACCATCGTCGTGTCCAGGTGCACCCGCGGGTACTTCGCCATCAGCTCGAAGGCCGTCCCGAACTCGGGCATCGCCGCGTGCGCCAGCACGGCCGTCAGCTGCGGGTGCCGCGCGAGGACCTCTTCGAACACCGACAACCCGGTGAAGTCGCCCCGCAACGGTCCGTGTCCACAGTGGACCACGACGGGCACGCCGGCGTCGGCGAGCGCGCCCCACACCGGCTTCAGCAGGTCGTCACGCGGGTCGTACGCGCCCACCTGCACGTGCGCCTTGAACACCCGGGCGCCGGCGCGCAGCGCACCGTCCACAGCGGACCCGGCGCCGGGTTCGGGGTAGAACGTCCCGGTCGGCACGGCGTCCGGCACCCGCGCCGCGAACTCGAGCGCCCACGACGTCAGCCACTCCGCCATCCCCGGCTTGTGCGGGTAGACCAGCGGCGCGAACCGCGTCACACCCAGCGAGCGCAACGTCGCCAAGCGGTCCTCTTCGGACGTCCGGTAGTGCACCGGCCACTCGGTGCCGTAGTGCGTCGAGGCCTGGTCGAAGTACGCCCACACCTTGTCCATCACCGGCTTCGGCAGGAAGTGGACGTGCAGGTCGACCAGGCCCGGCAGGCCCAGTGACGCCGTCCAGCGCGCGACGTCCGCGTCGGAAGCCGGGCCCGCCGTCACTCCGTGAACCGGCCCTTGAGCGCGCGGCCCATGGCCTTCCTGATGTCGCGTTCCGCGTCGCGCTTGGCGAGCGTCTGCCGCTTGTCGTAGGCCTTCTTGCCCTGCGCCAGCGCGATCTCGACCTTGACCTTGCCGTCCTTGAAGTACATCGACAGCGGCACCAGTGAGAGCCCGCTCTCCTTGGTCTTGCCGATGAGCTTCTCGATCTCCCGCCGGTGCAGCAGCAGCTTCCGGGTGCGCCGCGGCGTGTGGTTGGTCCACGTGCCCTGCGTGTACTCCGGGATGTGCACGTTGCGCAGCCACACTTCGCCGTCGTCGACCGTCGCGAACGCGTCCGCCAGGGACGCCTTGCCCTCGCGCAGGCTCTTCACCTCGGTGCCGACGAGCACGAGACCGCACTCGTAGGTGTCGAGGATGGAGTAATCGTGCCGCGCCTTGCGGTTCGACACGATCACCTTCTGGCCACGTTCCTTGGGCATACGACCACTCTACGTGATTCCGACGGTGACAAGCAGCCGGTTAAACCTAGTGCCGGACGTACAGCCGCAGCGTGACGTACCCGGTGATGGCGGAGATCACCACGGACACCGCCAGCAGGATCGGCGCGACCGGGAACAGCAGTTCCAGCATGGTGATCTTCGGGAACACGTCCCCGGTGAACACCGAATCGAGGAAACCGGCCTTCGTGATGATCAGCATGATGATCCCGAGGACCGCACCGACCGCGCCGGCGACCACCGCCTCCAAGAGGAACGGTAGCTGCGTGTACCACCGCGTCGCGCCGACGAGCCGCATGATGCCGACCTCGGTGCGCCGGGTGAACGCCGACACCTGGATCGTGTTGGCGATCAGCAGCAGCGCCGCGATGGCCATGATGAGCGCGGCGCCGAACGCCATGTTCCGGACACCGTTGAAGGCGTTGAACACGCGGTCGAGGAACTTCTTCTGGTCGTCGACCTTCCGCACGCCCGGCTTGCTGGCGTACTCCTGCACGATCGAGTCGCTGCGGTCCGGGTCCTTCAGCTTCACGTGCAGCGACGCGGGCAGCGACTCGGGGCCGGTGAGCGCGATCAGCTCCGGCTGGCTCTCGAAGATCTTCTTGAACCGGTCGTAGGCCTGGTCGCGGTTCTCGAACACGACCGACTCGACGCCGTTGTTGCCCTGCAGGTCCGAACGCAGCGACTGGCACAGCGCCTGGGTGCAGTTCTTGTCCGCCGCGCTGATGTCGTCGGTGAGGTAGACGGAAACCTCGACGTCGGCGAGGAAGTTGGACTTCATCTTGTCGATCGTGCGCACGGCCAGCAGGCCGCCGCCGAGCATGGCGAGCGACACGGCCGTGGTCAGGATCATCGCGATGGTCATCGTGACGTTCCGGCGCAGGCCGGTGACTACCTCACTGAAGACGAAACTGGCGCGCATGGCGGGGCTGGTCCTTGGGGTCGGGGTCGGTGCGGGGTGGGCGGGTCTCAGCGACCGATGCCGTAGACGCCTCGGGCGTCGTCGCGGATCACCCGGCCGAGCTGCAGCTCGACGACTCGGCGCCGCATGGAGTCCACGATGGAGTGATCGTGGGTCGCCATCAGGACGGTCGTGCCGGTGCGGTTGATCCGCTCCAGCAGCAGCATGATGTCCTGGCTGGTGTCGGGGTCCAGGTTCCCGGTCGGTTCGTCGGCGAGCAGCACCAGCGGCCGGTTCACGAACGCGCGCGCGATCGCGACGCGCTGCTGCTCACCGCCGGAGAGCTCGTTGGGCAGCCGGTCGGCCTTGCCGTCGAGGCCGACGAGTTCGAGCACCTCGGGGACGACCTTCTTGATGGTCGGGCCGGGCTTGCCGATGACCTCGAGGGCGAACGCGACGTTCTCCGCGACGGTCTTGTTGGCCAGCAGACGGAAGTCCTGGAACACGCAGCCGATGGTCTGCCGCAGGCGGGGGACCCGGCGGCGGGCCAGCTTGGCGACGTCGAAGTTGGACACCATCACGCGGCCCTTGCTCGGCGTCTCTTCGCGCAGCAGCAGCCGGAGGAAGGTCGACTTCCCCGATCCCGAGGGACCGATGAGGAAGACGAACTCACCCTTTTCGATGTCGACGGACACCCGCTCGAGCGCGGGCCGCGTCGAGGTCTTGTAGACCTTGGAAACCTCTTCGAGCCGGATCACGATTCGGCATACTACCCACCGGTCTCGTGAAGCCCCGGTTGCCCGGTCCACCCGGGTGGAGCAGCGGGCGTTCGCGCACGGTGAGCGGTCGGCCGAACACCCGCCGCACCGGTCAGACGGACGCGGTCTGCTTGCGCCAGCGGATGCCGGCGTCGAGGAAGCCGTCGATGTCGCCGTCGAGCACCGCGGTCGGGTTGCCGACCTCGAACTCGGTCCGCAGGTCCTTCACCATCTGGTACGGGTGCAGGACGTAGGAGCGCATCTGGTTGCCCCAGCTGGAGCCGCCGTCCTTGAGCGCGTCCATCTCCTTGCGCTCCTCCTCCTTCTTGCGCTGCAGCAGCCGCGACTGGAGGACCTTCATCGCGGCCGCCTTGTTCTGCAGCTGCGACTTCTCGTTCTGGCAGGAGACGACGATGTTCGTCGGGATGTGCGTGATGCGCACCGCACTGTCGGTCGTGTTCACGCTCTGCCCACCGGGGCCCGACGAGCGGTAGACGTCGACGCGGATGTCCTTCTCCGGGATGTCGACGTGGTCGACCTCTTCGACCTCCGGCAGCACCTCGACGTGCGCGAACGACGTCTGGCGGCGGCTCTGGTTGTCGAACGGCGAGATCCGGACGAGCCGGTGGGTGCCCTGCTCGACCGAGAGGGTGCCGTAGACGTAGGGGGCGCTGACCTTGAACGTCGCCGACTTGATGCCCGCCTCTTCGGCGTAGGAGATGTCGTAGACGTCGGTCGGGTAGCCGTGGCGCTCCGCCCAGCGCAGGTACATGCGGAGCAGCATCTCGGCGAAGTCGGCCGCGTCGACGCCGCCTGCCTCGGAACGGATGGTGACGACGGCGTTGCGGTCGTCGTACTCGCCCGAGAGCAGCGTGCGGACCTCAAGGCCGTCGATGGACTTGCCGAGGTCGGCGAGCTCGGTCTCGGCCTCGCCCATGCTGCCCGCGTCGCCTTCGGCCTCCGCGAGCTCGTACAGCACACCCAGGTCGTCGAGCCGCTGGCGCAGGTCGGAGACGCGCCTCAGCTCGCCCTGCCGGTGGGACAGCTGGCTGGTGACCTTCTGGGCCGCCTCCGGGTCGTCCCAGAGGGTGGGGCTCGAGGCCTGCTGCTCCAGGTCGGCCACCTGGGCACGCAGCGCATCCAGGTCCATCACCGACTCGATCTGCGTCAGCTTGCCGGTCAGGTCCCTCAGTGCCGCGTCGAACTCATCACTCACGTTTGTCAAGGTTACGGCAAAACCCACGACCGGTTGCGAGGACCGGTCGTGGGCGCGCGAACCTCAGGCCGCGGGGATGGCGTCGAGCAGCTTCAGCGCGGCCTTGGCCTGGGCCTGGGCGAACTCGGCGACGGCCTTTTCGTACGGGCCCTCGGCCGCCTTGGTGGCCGCCTTGGCGTCGTCGAGCTGCTGGCCGTAGCTGGTCCGGGCGGCGTCCAGCAGCGACTGGCGCTGCTTCGCGGTCAGCGACCCCGCGTGCACGAGCCGCAGGATGAGCGGGCTGCGCAGGTGGTCGGGACCGGCCTCGGACGTCAGCCAGGCCTTGAAGGCCTTCTTGCCGGCGGCGGTGATCAGGTACTGCTGGCTGGAGCGCGGGCCCTGCTTGCCGAGCCGGACGAGACCTTCCTTGGACAGCGCCGGGAGCTCCCGGTACACCTGGCTGCGGGTGACGCTGAAGAAGGCGCCGAATCGCTCACCCGCTCCCGCGACGAGCTGCCCGCCGGTGGCGGGACCGTCGTGGAGCAGACCGAGCAGGGCGGCGGCTGTTGCATTCAATTCGGACACGTCCCCTACATTCCCACTTATCGGCCGCTGTGTCCACAGTGGTCAGCAGATCTGTCCATTGTGGCTAGTGAGATCCCCTCGTTCGGCCCAATGCGACCAGGTCCACTGTGGACCGCGGACACGCAGCGCAACCATCACCGCGGTTCTTTGGTCCAACCAGCCGCACGCGAACGGCCGGGAAACGGCCAGGCAGGTGAGCCCGGCGCGCGCCTTTCCCCGGCTTGGCCGACGCCGGATACGCACCGCAACCACTCCGTCTCGGGGCACTCATCGCGGAATCCGCGGTTTTTCGCGCGCGGCACGGGAAAGTCGGCAGCGGAAGTTGTGCCGATATGACAAAAGAGGCGCGTTCCCGGATTTCCGGGAACGCGCCTCTTCGTGGTAGCGGGGACAGGATTTGAACCTGCGACCTCTGGGTTATGAGCCCAGCGAGCTACCGAGCTGCTCCACCCCGCGCCGTTGTGGTACTTGAATAGATTACACGGGGTCGCGAACGGGTTTACACCGGGGTCGACCAACCGGCTGACCAGGCGTTACTCCACTCCGAGCCACCGCCGTGCTCCACTCAGGACCATGGCCAGCCCGTCCTCGAACCGCGAATCGACGTCGGCGAGCAGGTCCCCGGCCCGCTCGCTGCGGTAGCGCTCGTCCAGTTCGCCCGGCTTCGGGTAGACGGCCTGCTCTTCGATGGTGAAGCCGACGACGTAGCTGTACACCGTGAACAGCGCCTGAGCGGCCCGGCGCTCGTCCAGCCCGGCTTCGACACTCCGACGCAGCGGGCTCGGCGGGACCAGGCCGGTGTCCCCGAGGTAGGTGCCGGCGAAGACCTTCCCGCCGTCGCGGTAGGACAGCATCATCCGCCGCAGCGCCCGCGCGCCGTGCGCGACGGCGTCCCACTCCCCCAGCGACTCCGGTGGCACGCGCTCGTCGGCCGAATCGCGGTACATCTGCGTCGCCATCTCGTCGAGCAGCTCCTGCTTGTTCTTCATGTGCCAGTAGAGCGCCGGCGCCTTGACCCCGAGATCGGCGGCGATCAGCCGCAGGGTGAGGCCGTTGAGGCCGGTCTCGTTGAGCAGCTTCAGCCCCGAGCGCGCGATGTCCTGCCTGGTCAGGGCCATGTTTTCGACTCTCCTCGTGCTACCGGCTTGACAATTTAACGATGTTAAGGGCACTCTCGGGTCAGGTCAATTTAACGTTGTTAAGGAGCTGGGGATGGACGAGCTGACCGCGGACGTGGTCGTCGCCGGGGCGGGCCCGACCGGGCTGATGCTGGCGAACGAGCTGGCACTGGCCGGCGTGGACGTCGTCGTGCTGGAGCGGCTGGCGGCGCGCACCAGGCTGTCGAAGGCACTGAACCTGCAGCCGCGCACGGCGGAGGTGCTGGACCTGCGTGGCCTGCTGGGCCGGGCGGAGCAGCGGTCGTTCACGACCGTGCCGGAGGGCCACTTCGCGATGATCCCGGTCAGCTACGCGAACTGGGACACGCGGCACCCGTACCAGGTGGGCATCCCGCAGGCCCAGGTCGAAGCGGCGCTCGAGGAGCGGCTGGCCGAGCAGGGTGTGAAGGTGCTGCGCGGGCACGAGCTGACCGGCTTCGCCCAGGACGCGACCGGCGTGACGGTCACCGCCGGCGACGTCCGGGTGCGCGCGACGTACCTGGTGGGCTGCGACGGCGGCCGCAGCGCGGTGCGGAAGGCGCTGAACCTGCCGTTCGAAGGCATCGAAGGACGCGGTCACGGCGTCTCGGCGGACGTCCTGTTCGCGTCGGCGCCGCCGGGCGCGCCGACGGAGTGGCGGTCGATGCGGAACCTGGTGCGGTCGGCGACGTCACCGGGGTCGTTCGTCGGCCTGATCCCGCTGGCCGAGCCGAACCTGTACCGCCTGAGCTACGGCGACCGCCTGAACCGCCCGGCGGACCTGCGGGCGAAGGTGACCGACGACGAGGTGCGCGCGAAGGTCCGCGAAAGTTTCGGCGACGCCGTGGAAATCTCCGAAATCCGCTGGGCGTCCCGGTTTTCCGACGATTCCCGGCTGGCGGGCAAGTACCGCGTGGACCGGGTCTTCCTGGCCGGAGACGCGGCCCACACCCACTTCCCGGCCGGCGGCCAGGGCCTGAACCTCGGCGTCCAGGACGCGGTGAACCTGGGCTGGAAACTGGCGGCGGAGCTGAACGGCCGTGCCCCGGCGGGCTTGCTGGACACCTACGAAGCGGAACGCCGCCCGGTGGCGGAAGCGGTCCTCCAGAACGTCGCGGCCCAAACGGCGTTGATCCCGGCGACCCCGGAACAGCGGGCGATGCGGCTGCTGTTCCAGGATTTGACGGCGATCCCGGAAGTCCAGCACCGGCTGTCCGGAATGGTCTCCGGCCTGAACATCCGCTACGCGTCGGACGAACCCCACCCGGCGGGCACGCGTCTCCCGGACTTCCCCTTCGGCGACGGCTACGTGAGCGACTTGTTCCACAAAGGAAAGTTCGTCCTGCTGACGACGACTCCGGCTCGACCGCCCCACCCGGACGTCGTGGTGGCCCGAGTGCCAACACTCCCATGGCCCGACCTGACGAGGGTGCTCGTCCGCCCGGACGGTTACGTCGCCACGGCAACGGATTCGGTGGACGGCTGGCTCGTCTGACGAAAAAAAGAAGAGGCGCGGCCAATGGCCACGCCTCTTCTTCCAGTAGCGGGGACAGGATTTGAACCTGCGACCTCTGGGTTATGAGCCCAGCGAGCTACCGAGCTGCTCCACCCCGCGTCGTGACACCTACCTTACGCCACTGTTTCCAAGGGGTGCAAAGCAGGTGCCCCGTAGGTAACTGACGTCACCCTCCCGGCTGGGTGCTGGGCGGCGGAGCGCTGCTCGACGGCGTCGCCGTCTTGGCCGCTTCGTACGCCCGCGCCGCCGCGTCGAGCGCCGCGAGCGCCGCGCCCTGGTCCGCGAAGTTGCCCGACTGCTGGGCCGCCTTCAGCTTCGCGATCGCCGCCTGGATGTCGGTGACCGCCTTGTCCAGAGCCGCGTTGCCGCCCCCGTTGTTGGGCGGAGTCGTCGGTGTCGTCGGCGGGGTCGTGGGCGGCGTGGTCGTGGGCTGCCCGGCCTGCGGCGGCGTCGTGGTGGCTTCACCGGTGCCGGCCCCGAAGACCTGGTCGAGCGCTTCCTGCAGCGTCGCGCCGTAGCCGACCTTCGGCCCGTACGAGACGAGGACGCGGGCCAGCTGCGGGTAACTCGTCTGGTTGCGCTGCCGGATGTACACCGGCTCGACGTAGAGGAAGCCCTGCGCGACCGGCAGCGTGATCAGGTTGCCGTAGATCGGCGTGACGTTCGGGTTGTTGAACAGCGTCCGGTCCTGGGCCACCCGTGGATCACTCTGGAACCGGTTCTGCACCTGGACCGGACCGTCGACCTGCGTCGCCCCGGTGGCCGCGCTCGGCAACTGCAGGACGCGGATCTTCCCGTAGTCGTTCGCATCGGAGGACACCGACATCCACGACGCCAGGTACTGCCGTTGCAGACCGGTCAGCGAGCTCGTCAGCTGGAACGTCGGCTTGCTCTGCCCCGGGGTGTCCGCGAGGACGTAGTAGCCCGGCTGGTTCGCCGCGCCGGCCGCCGTCGGGTTGCTCGCGCCCTCAGCCGTCGGATCCTGCGGGACGCTCCAGAACGCCTGCTGCGAGTAGAACTCCTGCGGGTTGCTGACGTGGTAGCGGGACAGCAGCTCGCGCTGGATCTTGAAGAGGTCCTCGGGGTAGCGGAAGTGCGAGCGCAGGTCCGGCGAAATGTCGGAGCTGGGCTTCACGAGCCCGGGGAAGACCTTCTCCCAGGCGTTGAGGACCGGTTCCTTGTCGTCGATCGAGTACAGCGTCACGTTGCCGTTGAAGGCGTCGACGGTGGCCTTGACCGAGTTGCGGATGTAGTTGATGGAGCTGTTGGCCTGCCGCGCGACGCCGTTGAGGGAGTCGTTGGTGGCCGCGCCGAGCTGGGTCTGCTGGGCGTACGGGAAGTTGTTGAGCGTGGTGTAGCCGTCGATGATCCACTGGATCTTGCCGTCGACGACGGCCGGGTACGGGTCGCCGTCGAGGGTCAGCCACGGCGCGACCTTGCTGACGCGCTCGCGCGGGTCGCGGTTGTACATGATCTTCGAGTTGTCGCCGATGGCGTCGGAGAACAGGATGTTGCGTTCGCCGTACTCGGCCGCGAAGGCGAGGCGGTTGAACCAGTTGTCGATCGAGACGCCGCCGCTGCCGTTGTAGGTGTAGCGGTCGGTCGCGGTGTCGTACTCGCCGGGCGCGTTGCCGGACGTCCCGCCGACGATCGCGTAGTCGGAGTCCGCGGCCGACAGCTCGCCGTAGTAGATGCGGGGCTGCTTGACCTCGATGCCCGGCTGGTTCGGTCCGGGCGAGCCGGCGCCGGTCGGGTTCTGGGTGTCGCTAGTCGTGGCGACCGGGTAGCCGCCGTCGGAGTTGGCGTCCTTGACCGCGCGGTCGATCGTGTTGGCAGGCGCGGCGACGAAGCCGTTGCCGTGCGTGTAGACGAGGTGCTTGTTGATCCAGCTGGTCTGGTTGCCGGTCAGGCCCTCGGTCTTGATCTCCTTCGCCGCGACGATGTAGTCCTGCGTCACGCCGCCGACGGTGTAACGGTCGATGTCGAGCTTCGCCGGGAAGCCGTAGAAGTTCTCCCGGCCGACGCGCTGGGTGAAGGTGTCGGAGAGGACGTTCGGGTCGAGCAGCCGGATGTTCGACATCGTCCCGGTGTCGGCCTTCAGCTGGTCCTGCGTGGCGGACGAAGCGCCGTTGTACTGCTGGTACTGGACGTCGGTGAGGCCGTAGGCGCGGCGGGTGGCGTCCATGTTGCGCTGGATGGACGTCGCTTCCTTCTCGTTCGCGTTCGGCTTGACCGAGAACTGGTCGAGGATCGCGGGCCACGCGACGCCGACGAGGATGCTGGACAGGATGAGCAGCACCAGCGCGATGGCCGGCAGCTGCAGGTTGCGCAGGAATGCCCCGGCGAAGAACGCGACCGCGCAGATCACCGAAATGCACAGCAGGATCAGCTTCGCGGGCAGGACCGCGTTCAGGTCGGTGTAGGTGGCACCGATGAACAGCGGGGCGCCGCGGTCGGACAGCAGCAGGTTGTACCGGTCGAAGAAGTACTCGGCCGCCTTCAGCAGCACGAAGACGCCGACGGTGATGGCGAGCTGCGCGCGGGTCGGGCCGGCGAGCTGGCCGCCCTTGCCGGCGAGCCGGATGCCGCCGAAGACGTAGTGCGAGATCAGCGCGCCGAAGAAGGAGATGACGACGGTAATGAACAGCCAGCCGAGCAGCCAGTTGTAGAACGGCAGGTCGAAGGCGTAGAAGCCGACGTCGTTGCCGAACTCGGGGTCGGTCTGGCCGAACGTGGTGCCGTTGAGGAACAGCTGCACGACCTGCCAGTCGCCCTGGGCGGACAGGCCGGCGATCAGGCCGGTCAGCACCGGGATGCCGATGCCGAAGAGCCGGATCCGGGCGACGATCGCCGAGCGGTAGCGCGCCAGCGGGTCGTCGGCGCCGGAGATCGGGACGAACACCGGGCGGGTCCGGTAGGCGATCATCAGGCTCACCGCCAGCGCCCCGCCGACGAGCAGCCCGACCGCGAAGAACAGGATGACCCGGGTCACCACCTGGGTCGTGAACACCGATCGCGCGCCGACCTCGCCGAACCACAGCCAGTCGACGTACGTGTCGAGGAGGCGGGCCCCGAGCAACAGCGCCAGCACGATCACCGCGGCGATGATGAGGAGGATCCGGCTCCGCCGGGACAGCTTCGGCAGGCTCACCGGGGGCCGAGTCGCCACGGCACACGCTCCTGTCTTCGTCAACACTTGAGCAGGGGCGCGTGCGCCCCCTGATTCCCTAACTCTACGGATGCCCGGTGAAGTTCCCGGGACCCGCCCAAACCGGACTCGCGGCAGTCACGCGCCGGCCGGCCTGACACCATGTGCGCATGGCAGCAGACGAAGCGCGACAGGCCGGCGTGGCCGCGCTCGCCCGTGAGATCGAGGAGTTCATGGCCGCGGGTGGCTGGGACCAGCCGCCGCAGCTGTTCGCGCTGGTGCCGACGGCGGCGCTGCTGGACGAGCAGCCGGAGCTGGCCGGGCAGCTGGACCGGGCGAACCCGCTGACTCCGGTGGCGCAGGAAGCGCTGCCGGAGGGTGACCTGGCCGAGGCGCTGGGCCGGATCGCGTGGCCCGATCTGGTGATCGGCTGCGCGCTGGCGCAGGAGATCATCGTGCTGCCGCCGGGCTCGGAGTCGGAGCTGCCGGACGTCGCCGAGGCGGACGCGGAGAGCCTGCGCCGCGCGGCCGCCGACCACCCGCAGCGGACGGAGGCCCGCCTCGTGGCCGCGGTCGTGCGCGACGGCGAAGGCGCCTGCGTGATGCGGCTGCGCGGCGCCGGCTCGGAGGAGCCGGTCGACGAAATCGTCGAGAGCCCGGACCTGGCGCCGAACCTCGTCGAAGCCCTCAAGGCGACGCTGCTCCCCTAGCAGGAGGCCGTCGGGCGGCCCGCCTTCAGGTTGCCCAGCTGGGTCAGCGCGTCGTCCAGTGTGGACACCTTGATGAGGTTGAGCCCGGCAGGCGCGTTGGTCTTGGCCTCGGCGCAGTTGTGCTCGGGCACCAGGAAGTCGGTCGCGCCTGCCTCGCGCGCGCCGACGACCTTGAACGAGATTCCCCCGATCGGGCCGACTTCGCCGGTCTCGGAGATCTCCCCGGTGCCGGCGATGTGCCGTCCGGCGGCCAGGTCACCGGGCTCCAGCCGGTCGATGATCGCGAGCGTGAACATCAGGCCCGCCGACGGCCCGCCGACGTCCTGCAGCGAGATGTTGACGGTGAAGGGCGCGTCGGCGCGGTCGACCGCGGTGAGGCCGATGAAGCCTTCCTTGCGGTCCGGGCGCGAGGCGAGCGTGAGCGGCACGGTCCGCTCGGGCTGGCCGTCGGACTGGAAGGTGATCTGGACGGTCTGGCCGGGCAGCGTGCCGGCCAGCGCGGCCCGCACGTCGGCGGCCTCGACGACCTTCTTGCCGTTGACGGTGATCAGCTTGTCGCCGGGCGAGAGCACGTGGTCGGCGGGGCTGCCGGAGACGATCTGCTTCGCCAGCACCTTGATCGGGTAGCCGAGCTTGCGCAGCGCGGCGACCTGCGCGTTCGTCTGCGAGTCCTGCAGCTGCTGGATGTTCTCCTGCTTGACCTGCTCGTTCGTCTCGCCGGGCTTGAAGTACTCCTCGCGCGGCGCGAGCGCGTACCGGCCGCTGGCCCAGAAGCCGAGGCCCTGGAAGAGCGTGACGCCGTCGTGCAGCGAGACGGTCGTCATCCGCAGCTCACCGGTGGTCGGATGAGTGTCGTGACCGGTGACCTGGATGACGGGGTTGCCCGCGGCGTCGCGACCCAGCGTGTCGTAGGTCGGGCCCGGGCTGATCGCGACGTACGGCACGGGCACGACCGAGCCGAGCACGACGAAGATCAGGAACAGCGAGCCGCTGACCACGAGTGTCCAGCCGCGGCGGGTCATCCGCCGGGCCTCGCCGGCCGGTTCCGCGGCCGGTTCCGGCGCGCTCTTCGCGGGGGCGGTCTCCTCGGAGGACTTGGTCACGCCCGACAGCGTACGGTGACCGTGTTCGCTTCTCGGTGAAGGCCACGCACATGGCTCCGGTTGACGCCCTCGACGGCCGTCGACCCGCGTACGGTGGACACATGAGCAAACCCCCGTTCGGCTTCGGACCGTCCGATCCCGACAAACGAGGTGAGAACGACCCCTCGGAGCCCTCCGGTGCCGAGGCCTTCAACCAGCTCGGGCAGATGCTGAGCCAGCTGGGCCAGATGCTCAGCCAGGCCGGCACCTCCAGCGGGCCGGTGAACTACGACCTCGCCAAGCAGATCGCCCTCCAGACCCTGGGCAGCGCCGGCAACACCGGCGAAAGCCGCCTCGGCTTCCGCGGCGGCGACGACGCGAACGCCGCCGTCCGCGACGCGGCCCACCTGGCCGAGCTGTGGCTCGACGCGGCGACGGTGTTCCCCGCCGGCGCGACGTCGACGGTCGCCTGGTCGCCGCGCACCTGGGTGGAGAAGACGCTGCCGACGTGGCAGCGGCTCTGCGACCCGGTCGCCCAGCAGATCTCGGGTGCGTGGATGCAGGCGCTGCCGGAGGAGGCCAAGCAGGCCGCCGGCCCGCTGCTGCAGATGATGGGTCAGATGGGCGGCATGGCCTTCGGCTCCCAGCTCGGCAACGCGCTCGCCCAGCTGGCGTCGGAGATGCTGACCTCGTCCGAGATCGGCCTCCCGCTGGCGCCCGCCGGAACGTCGGCGCTGCTGCCCGCGAACATCGAGAAGTTCGCCGACGGCCTCGAGCTGCCGAACAGCGAGATCCTGGTGTTCCTGGCCGCGCGCGAAGCCGCGCACCAGCGCCTGTTCACGCACGTGCCGTGGCTGCGCCAGCGCCTGCTGGCGACGGTCGAGGAGTTCGCGCACGGCATCACGGTCGACACCTCGGCCCTGGAGTCACTGGCCGGCCGCATCGACCCGTCGAACCCGGCGAGCATCGAAGAGGCGATGTCCTCGGGTCTCCTGGAGCCCCAGACCACGGACGAGCAGAAGGCGGCCTTGAGGCGCCTGGAGACCCTGCTGGCCCTGGTCGAAGGCTGGGTAGACGTGGTGGTGGCCGAAGCGGTCGGCAACCGCCTCCCGGGCGCCGACGCCCTGCGCGAGACGCTCCGCCGCCGCCGCGCGACCGGCGGCCCGGCCGAGCAGACGTTCGCCACCCTGGTCGGCCTGGAGCTGCGCCCCCGCCGCATGCGGGACGCGTCCAACCTGTGGAGCCTGGTGGGCGACCGCCACGGCGCGGAGAAGCGCGACGGCCTCTGGTCCCACCCGGACCTGATGCCGACGGCGGAGGACCTGGACGAGCCGATCGACTTCGCCGACCGCGTCGGCGAGAGCGGATCGCTCGACGACCTGGACCCGATCGCCGAGCTGGAGCGCACGGAACGGGCCGAGCGGGAGAAGGACAACCCGTCGTCCGAGCCGGACACCGACAAGGGCTCCGACCCGGACAAGGGCGACCAGTCCTGAGTTGAACCGCGGAGGGCCGGTGACCTGCACAGTGGTCACCGGCCCTTTGCCGTTCAGCCGTCAGTCCTCGAGGGAAATCCCCCACCCGGCGGCAGCCGACAGGCCCTCGAGGTACCCGATCGCCCGCTCGGTCTTCGGGTACCGCCGCACCAGGGCCCAGAACGCGGCGTCGTGCCCGGGCTCACGCAGGTGCGCCAGCTCGTGCACCAGCACGTAGTCGAGGACCCACGGAGGGACCTTCTGCAGCCGGTCGCTGACCCGGATGGTCGCGTCGACCGGCGTGCAGGACGCCCACCTCGTGCGCATCGGCGGCACCCAGCGGACGCTCGCCGGCGTCGCGTCACCGCCCAGGTACTTGCCCGACAGCAGCGCGCAGCGCGCGAGCAGGACTTCGTCCGACGTCTTCGGGGACGCCGGACGGCGTGGTTCCGAGCGCTGCAGTTTGCGCTCCATCTCGGCGACCCAATGTTTCTCCTCCGCCCTGGTCATCCGCGCGGGGATGAGCACGACGAGCGTGTCGTCTTTCCAATACGCGGTGACCGTCCGGTGCCGGCGCTGGCTGCGCCGCACTTCGACCTTGTGTCCAGGTGTGTCCGACGGGGGGTTCGTGTCCCCCCTGCCTCTCAGCGAGGGCATGCGTGCTTCGACCACTCGACAACGGTAAGGCCAGGCACCGACAACTCCGAGCGCCTTGAGGTCACAGACCCGAGTTGTCCACAGCCCGCTCCACTTGTGGACAACTCGGCCGATCCGGCGTCTTCGCGAGCCTTCCGGTCGGTCCGGGGTGCCATCCTGCGGACATGCTCCTCTCCACCGCGGACATGCCACCGGTCCTCCTGCCCACCCACCCCGCCCTGCTCCCGGGCCTGACAGTCCTCGAACGAGGCCCGCGCGAGATCCAGATCGGGCTCGACCCGCGCCACGGCGTGATCGTCGAAAACCTGGCGCCCGAGCTCGCCGCCCGAATACGCGCGCTCGACGGGAGCAAGCCCGTCGAGCGCCTCCTGCTCGCCGAGAGCGAACACCGTGACCAACTCCGCACGCTGCTGCGGCAGCTGACCGCGCTCGGCCTGGTCACCGACGCCGGCCGTCCGGAAGGCCCGGGACTGCGCGCCGAAACCGGTCTCTGGTCGCTGCGGGCCCGGCACCACCAGGGCGCGCTGGCCGACCGGCGGCGCGCCGCGGCGGTCACGGTGCACGGCAACGGCCGGG
>NZ_JAAGNB010000782.1:0-4991 GCF_010550475.1 Amycolatopsis sp. SID8362 | reverse complement strand
CCCGCGGCCGCGCCGCCCGACCGGCGGGAGCCGCCCGACCTGGGCTGCTCCTCACGCCGCGCCCGGGCCTGCTGACCGCCGCGGTTCTCCTTCGGCGCTCCGCCCCGACGCCCACGTCCGCCACCCGGCGCCTCGCCGGACGCCGTGACCTTCTTCGGGCGGTTGTCCACCGCCGGCGCCTTCGAGAACGTCCGCTCGCCCGGTGCCAGCTCCGCCAGCAGCGGGTGACCCGGGCCGAGCTGGGTGGTCGTCGGCTTGATACCGGCCTTGCGCGTGAGGTCGCGCACGTCGCGGACCTGCGCGTCCGTCATCAGCGTCACCACGGTGCCCGAGGCGCCGGCCCGTGCCGTGCGGCCGGAGCGGTGCAGGTACGCCTTGTGCTCGACCGGCGGGTCGGCGTGGATGACCAGCCGGACGTCGTCGACGTGGATGCCGCGGGCCGCGATGTCGGTCGCGACCAGCGTCTTCGCCGTGCCCGACGAGAACGCCTCGAGGTTGCGCGTGCGCGCGTTCTGGCCCAGGTTGCCGTGCAGTTCCACGGCCGGCACGCCCGAGGCCACCAGCTTGCGCGTCAGCGCCTTCGCGCGGCTCTTGGTCCGCGTGAACACCAGCGTGCGGCCCGGCGCCGCGGTCAGGTCGACCAGCACCGGCAGCCGGTGGGTCTCCTCCAGGTGCAGGACGTGGTGCTCCATCGTGGTCACCGGCGACTGCGCCGAGTCGACGCTGTGCAGCACCGGGTCGTCCATGAACCGCTTGACCAGCACGTCGACGCCGTTGTCCAGCGTCGCCGAGAACAGCAGCCGCTGGCCGCGCTCGGGGGTGGCGTCCATGATCCGCCGGACCTCGGGCAGGAAGCCCAGGTCGGCCATGTGGTCGGCCTCGTCCAGCACGGTGATCTCGACGGCGTCGAGCTTCACGTGCCCGGAGCGCATGTGGTCGGCGAGCCGGCCGGGGCAGGCGACGACGATGTCGACGCCGTCACGCAGCTTCGTGATCTGCGGGTTCGCGCTCACGCCGCCGAAGATGGTGGTCGCCTTCAGGCCCAGCGGCCGGGCCAGGGGCAGGATGGACGCCTCGATCTGCGTCGCGAGCTCGCGGGTCGGCGCCAGGATGAGCGCGCGGGGACGGCCGGGCTTGCGCCGCGTCGGGCCCGCGGCGAGGCGGGTCAACACGGGCAGCACGAAGCCGTACGTCTTGCCGGAGCCGGTGCGCCCGCGGCCGAGGACGTCCCGGCCGGCGAGGGTGTGCGGCAGGGTTGCCGCCTGGATGGGGAAGGGCTCGGTGACGCCCTGGGAGGCCAGCGCCGCCACGAGGGGGGTGGGCAGGCCGAGTTCGGCGAAAGTACTCATAAGTCGTGCGGGCACGCGTGTGCCCTGGTCTCCGTAACCTGAGAAGGGTTGTCCTGCCCGGCGCAGACCGGTCAACGGCCGCGGCGCGTGGTAGTCGACAACAGCAGCGGGCCGAGGCAGAACTGAGCGGCCCGCAAGATCAGTGTACCAACCAGCGTGACGTACCCCCAGTGAGATTGCCCGCACTCGCGCGGCCTTGCTAAGTTACCGGTCGGTAATCGAGGAGGACGACCATGCTGCTGAACCCGCGCGAGTACGACCCGGCGCACTTCGACGCCGAGACGCGGCGCCTGCTGCGCGCCACCATCGACTGGTTCGAGCAGCGCGGCAAGGCGAAGCTGACCGAGGACTACCACAACCGCGTCTTCTACGCGGACTTCCTCGAGTTCGCCGGCAAGGAAGGCCTGTTCTCGACGTTCCTGACGCCGTCGGCGAACGGCGGTGGCAACCCGGACAAGCGCTGGGACACCAGCCGCGTCGCGGCGCTGTCGGAAATCCTGGGGTTCTACGGGCTGAACTACTGGTACCCCTGGCAGGTCACGATCCTCGGCCTCGGCCCGGTGTGGCAGAGCGGCAACGAAGCCGCCCGCGAACGCGCCGCGGCCGCGCTGGACGCCGGCGGCGTCGGCGCGTTCGGACTGTCCGAAAAGGACCACGGCGCCGACATCTACTCCTCCGACATGGTGCTCACCAAGGACGGCGACGGCTACCGCGCCACCGGCTCGAAGTACTACATCGGCAACGGCAACTGCGCGCGCACGGTGTCGGTCTTCGGCCGCGTCGACGGCGTCGAGGGGCCGGACCAGTACGTCTTCTTCTACGCCGACTCGGAGCACCCGAACTACCACGTCGTGAAGAACGTCGTGCCCTCGCAGATGTACGTCGCCGAGTTCCGGCTCGAGGACTACCCGGTGCGCGCGGAGGACATCCTGCACGTCGGCGCCGAAGCCTTCAGCGCCGCGCTGAACACGGTCAACATCGGCAAGTTCAACCTCTGCTTCGGCGGCATCGGCATGGCGACGCACTCGCTGTACGAAGCCATCACGCACGCGCACAACCGCGTCCTGTACGGCAAGCCGGTCACGGACTTCCCGCACGTGCGCCGCGAGTTCGTCGAGGCATACGCGCGGCTGACCGCGATGAAGCTGTTCTCCGACCGCGCCGTCGACTACTTCCGCAGCGCGAACGCCGAAGACCGCCGCTACCTGCTCTTCAACCCGATCACCAAGATGAAGGTGACGACCGAGGCGCAGAAGGTGATCGGCCTGGTCGCCGACGTCGTGGCGGCCAAGGGCTTCGAGGCAGACACGTACCTCGCGATGTCCAAGAACGACATCGACGGCCTCCCGAAGCTCGAAGGCACGGTGGCGGTGAACCTCGCGCTGATCGCGAAGTTCATGCCCGCGTACCTGTTCGCGCCGCAGGAGTACGCGCCGGTCGGCACGCGCACCGACGCCGCGGACGACGAGTTCCTCTTCCGCCAGGGCCCGGCGCGCGGCCTGTCGAAGGTCCGCTTCCACGACTGGAAGACCGCCTACGCCGAAGCCGCGCACATCCCGAACGTCGCGCTGTTCACCGAGCAGGCCGGCTACCTCGTCAAGCTGCTCACCGAGGCGGCGCCGGACGAGGCGCAGCAGGCCGACCTCGACTTCGGGCTGGCGCTGACCGAGCTGTTCACGCTCATCGTGTACGGCCAGCTGGTCCTGGAGCAGGCCCGGATCACCGGGCTCGACGACGAGGTCACCGACCAGATCTTCGCGGTGCTGGTGCAGGACTTCAGCGCCGCCGCGGTCGACCTCAACGGCAAGGCGAGCTCGACCGGGGCCCAGCAGGCGATCGCGCTGGCCGCGCTGCGGAAGCCGGTCGTGGACGCCGCGCGGTTCGAGAACGTCTGGGCGCGGGTGCGGGAGCTTTCCGGGGTCTACGCTATGACCCCGTGATGGCACGGAAGTACCGGCTCGGCGTGACGCGCAAGGCCGCGAACGTCGTCGTGACGGCGTTGCTGGCGCGCGGGATCCCGGTCATCGGCGGCACCGGGTTCCTGCTGACCACGCGCGGCCGCCGCAGCGGAGAGGACCGGACCACTCCGGTCAACGTCCTGGCGGTCGGCGGCGAGCGCTGGCTCGTCTCGCCGTACGGGCAGGTCGGCTGGGTGCACAACCTGCGCGCCGACCCGGCCGCGCGGCTCCGGCGCGGCCGCACGCGCGAGACGTGGGAGGTCGAGGAAGCCGACGCGGCGACGGCCGGCCCGGTGCTGCGCGCCTACGTCCGCAAGATCCCGGTGACCGCGCCGTTCTTCGACGCGAAGCTCGGCGACCCGGCGGAGGTTTTCGCCGCGGAAGCCGATCGACACCCGGTGTTCCGCTTGGCAAGATCAAGAGCGTGAACCGAGAGCGGGCGGCGGAGCTGATCTGGGACGCGTGGCAGACCGGGAAGCGCCTCGACGGCCTGCCTGCCGACGCCCGCCCGCGTGACGTCGCCGAAGGCATGGCGGCCCAGGCGGCGCTCGCCGGGCTGGCCGGCCCGGTGTCGGGCTGGAAGATCGCCGCGACCACGGTGTACGCCCGGCAGTACCTGGACGTCCCGGGCCCGCTGCCGGGTGTGGTGTTCGAGCGGTTCCACCACACCGAGGGCGAGCCGGTCCCGGCCGACACGATGACCATGGGCGTCGCCGAACCCGAGTTCGCGTTCCGGCTCAAGGCCGACCCGGGCCTGTCGCCGTCGCTGACCGGGGTCCTCGACGCGGTCGACACGATGTTCCTGGCGGTGGAGCTGCCGGACAGCCGCTACACCGACCACCAGCACGCGGGCGGCCCCCAGCTGCTCGCGGACGTGGCCTGCGCGGGCCGGTTCGTCGAGGGCCGCGCGGTCCCGGGCTGGCGCGACCTGGACCTCCCGCGCCGCCAGGTGGTCCTGCACGCGGACGGCGAAGAGTTCTCTCGCGGCAGTGGAAGCCTGGTGCTGGGCGACCCGCGGCTGGCACTGCACTGGCTGGCGATGGATCTGCCGCGCCACGGCCGTTCCCTGCGCCCGGGCGACATCGTGACGACGGGAACGGCGACACCCCCGTGCCCGATCCGCGCGGGCGGCGAAGTGGTGGCGGACTTCGGCGAGCTGGGCAGCGTGGCAGTGCGGTTCGCCGCATGACGGTCCGGCCGGGATTCCTGGAGCTGGCCGCGGTCGCCGGGGCGCTCGACGCGGGGTTCTGGTGGTTCACGCGCGACCAGCACCAGCCGGCCGCGCGGATCGGCTTCCTCGTCGCCTTCGTGGCGCTGCTGGCCCTGCTCGCGGTGGCCGCGGGGCTGGTGCGCTGGGAGGTCGCGGCCCCGCTCGGCGCGGCGTCGACGTCGGGCCTGCTGTTCGTGGGCGCGGCGGCGATCTTCAGCGTCGGCTTCGGGTTCCTGCTGCTGGCGGTCGGGGAGGCGGCGCTGGTCCACCGTCTGGTGCTGGAGCACTCGCCGTCCGGCTGGCGCGGCGGAACCGGGGTGATCAGCTCGGCGGCGGCCGTGGTTCCGGTGGCCCTGTTCGCTATCGGGCTCTTCGCGCTCCGCTGAGCGCGAAGAGCCCGATCGCCTTTGCCTACTTGCCGAACCCGGCGCGCCGGAGCGCGTCCGCCATCGAGCCGCTGCCGCCGGAGTTGCC
>NZ_JAAGNB010000743.1:0-4206 GCF_010550475.1 Amycolatopsis sp. SID8362 | reverse complement strand
GGCAGGGTGCGCGACATCCGCCGCAACGGGGCGGCGTCCCTGGACCTGTGCGCGGTCGCGGCGGGCTGGCTGGACGCGTACTTCGAGCACGGCCTGCACCGGTGGGACTGGGCCGCGGGGGCGCTGATCGCGGCGGAGGCGGGCGCGGTGGTGTCCGTGCCGGGGTCGGTGCCGGAGCTGGGCGCGGACGCGACCTACGCGGCGGCGCCGTCGATCGCGGACCCGCTGCGGAAGCTGCTGGCCGATTGCGGGGCGGGGGAGGTCTGAGGGCGGCCGGATGACAGGAATGAGTCATTCACCTCGCCGGACGACATGAATGACCCTTTCACGACATCCCCGCGAGGCCGGACCACGCGGCGGGCTTGCGGCCGGTCACCCGCTCGCCGGCGCGACTTTGCCGGGACCCTGTCGTCCGGCGTGTAGTGAATGACTCATTCATGTCGCCCAACGACATGAATGAGTCATTCACGTCGTTGGGCGGCCGGAACTGTCGGTGCCTCCCGGTAGCGTGGAGATCGGGGGCGCCCCCACGCGCGGGGGTTGTGGCGTCGGGAGCCGGGGAAGGTCAGCAGGCGACGTCGCGGGCCGAGGCCAGCAGGGTCTGGTCGATCACCGGGGCCTTCGCGCCGGCCGACTGCTCGTTGCCGCCGCCGCCCTGGTGGGTCCTGGACCAGTCGGCGAGCTGGGTGAGGATCTGGCGGGCTTCGGCGCGCGGCCGGATGTCGCCGAAGAGCGAGCCGGTCACCAGGTCGACGCTCGCGTCCTTGCGGTTGTCCTGGACCAGCTCCGCGCACGGGACCACCAGGCTCAGCGTCCGCGCCGCGGTGACGCCGTTCTCGCCGAAGCGGATCTGGCCGCGGCACTTGGCCACCCGGCCGTCGTAGGCGGGGTCGTTGGCCGGCTCGCCGGCGCCGGTGAAGCCCAGCTCCTTGAGCGCCGTGGTGGCGATGCCGCCCTGGCCGCGGGTGCTCGACGCGTTGAGGACCTTCACCGCGACCTTGTCCGGCGGGATCGGCGCGCGGTCGTCGAGGGAGTTGTGGGGGAGGGTGCTGAACGTGACACCCGGCGGCGGGCTCGCGGGCGGGTCGCACTTCACGGCCTCGTCGACGTCGCCCTTGCCGACCGCCGCGTTGATCCAGACGATGATCGCGCCGAGGGCGAGCACGCCGATGACGATCAGCGCCGGCAGCGGCTTGTGCTTGCGATACGGCCGCGCCCCACGGTCCCCGATGCCGTTCCCCGACGCCACCTGCCCGTCCCTTCCCGAACACCGAAACCGACCGTGCGAAACCCGGCACCCGTCGTGGCCGATCAGCCTAGGCGCTGCGGCCGGCGCGGCTCGTTCCGGGTCACCCCGCCGGAACGCCCGATCCCCGTGCGGCGATCGCACCACGCCCGGCCGGCCGGGGCAAGCGGACACGGGCCGCCTGTGGGGTTCTCCACCCGTGGGCAACCCGAACGGACGACAACGCGTCTTACCTGCGGGTTCCCCCTGTCGGGTGACGAATCCCCGGCAATGTCTGACTCGTTGCAGAACCGTCGCGGGCGTGAGCTACCCTTCCCGGGCTCCGGCCGCAGGAAGAGGCGCGAAAAGAAGAGACCTCGGTCACTTCGGCCGTCGGGCACAAACGAGGGCCCTGGAACGTTGACCAGCGGCACGGCGGACTCACGGGGCGACCCTGGGGTCCGGAGGAAACGAACATACAAGCTGATCGCAGGGGTGAGGGACAACATGGCTACCGACTACGACGCTCCGCGCCGCAGCGAAGCCGACGAGCTGGCCGAAGACTCGTTGGAGGAGCTCAAGGCCCGGCGGAACGAGAACCAGTCCGGCGTCGTCGACGTCGACGAGGACGCGACCGCCGAGAACTTCGAGCTGCCGGGTGCCGACCTTTCCGGGCTTTCCGGTGAGGACATGACCGTCAAGGTGGTGCCGAAGCAGGCGGACGAGTTCACCTGCTCCGTGTGCTTCCTGGTGCACCACCGCAGCCGGCTGGCCGAGGACAACGGCGGACGCCTGATCTGCCGCGACTGCGCCTGACAAGCGCGGGGGTTCTCGACAGGGGACGAACAGACGCGACGGAGAGCCTCGAGGGACCACCAAGGGGGAGGCTCGAAGCGCGCTGGGGACAAGGGGGCCGGCCGGTGGGCCGGCCCCCTTCCCATGTCCGGGGTCAGGCGCCCTTGAGCAGCTCGGCGACGCGCTCGGGGTGCCGGGTGCTGAACAGCCAGTACGGCGTCGGGTCGCTCGGGTCGGTGAGGCGGACCTTGACCACCGGGCCGACCCAGCCGCGGTGCAGCACGTAGGCGGCGGGGTCGCCGTCGCGCCCGAGCGCCTTGCGCTTGGCTTCCTTGTCGAAGATCTCCACCTCGCCGGCGTAGCGCAGCGGCAGGTGGGCGTCGCCGACCCACAGCTCCGGCTCGTCGCCGCCGGTGACGCGGACCTTCGACCGGCCCAGCGACAGCAGCAGCGCCACCACGACCGGCAGCGCGATCACGTACGGCAGCCACGCCCGGATCCCCGGGTAGCCGAGGTCGATCTCGGCCGCGAGCAGGACCGCGCCGAGCACCGGCAGCGGCCAGCCCCACCACGGGACGTACAGCCGCTCGGAGTGCCGGACCGCGGCACTAGCGGCCGTCTTCGCTGATTCACCCACGGGTAGAGAGTAATCTCGCCGCCCGTGTCCAGCGTTCAGGTACTCCTCTCCCGGCTCGACCCGGATGTCCCGCTGCCCGCCTACGCCCGACCGGGCGACGCGGGCGCCGATCTCGTCACGACCTCGGATATCGTCCTGGCACCCGGGGAACGCGGGGTGGTCGGCACCGGTGTCGCGATCGCGCTCCCGCCCGGGTACGCGGGGTTCGTCCACCCGCGCTCGGGCCTGGCCGCCCGGGTCGGGCTGTCGGTGGTGAACACCCCGGGCACGATCGACGCGGGCTACCGCGGGGAGATCAAGGTCTGCCTGATCAACCACGACCCGGTGCACCCGGTGGAGCTGACGCGCGGCGACCGCATCGCCCAGCTGGTCGTGCAGCGGGTCGAGCACGCCGAGTTCGTCGAGGTCGCCGAGCTCGACACCACCGAACGGGGTGCCGGCGGCTACGGATCCACCGGCGGACACGCCACACTGGGAGCACCGGCGCTCGCCGCGAGCGCCGGCGCGGGGGAAGGAACGGAGAAGTAGTGGGGATTTTCGGACGCAAGCGGCGGACCGAGGGCGGGTCCGCCGGCAGGCACGCCGCGCCCGAGGCCGACGACACGATCGAGGACGAGCCGTACGACGACGAGGAGTCGGAGCTTTCGGACGTTTCCGACGGCCCGTTCGACGTCGCGGACTTCGACGACGACGGCGTCCCGCGGATCGACCTCGGCTCGGTGAAGGTGCCGGTGCCCGACGGTTCCCAGGTCCAGGTCGAGATGGACCCGGAGACCGGGGGCGTGCGCGCCGTGCACGTCGTCACCGAGCAGGGCCAGATCACGGTCAGCGCCTACGCCGCGCCGCGCTCCGGCGGGCTGTGGCGCGAGGTGAGCACCGAGCTCGCCGAGCAGCTGCGGGCCGACGGCGCCAAGGTCAACATCGGCCGCGGCAAGTGGGGCCTGGAGATCTCGGCCATCGTCAACGACGTCGCGCTGCGGTTCGTCGGCGTCGACCGGCCCCGCTGGATGCTGCGCGGCGTGATCGCCGGGCCGCAGTCGGAGGCCGCGGGTGCCGTCGAGGTGCTGCGCGAGATCGTCCGCCGCACGATCGTCGACCGCGGTGACGCCCCGATGCCGGTCCGCACCCCGCTGACCATCACGCTGCCCGAGGCCGTCGCCGAGCACATCGCGGCCCAGCAGCAACAGGGCTGACGCTCATTCCGTGAAGGCCTCCTTACCGGTCATAAGTGCCGGTAAGGAGGCCTTCACGGCGTTTCGAGGGCTTTCAGGAAGGCGAGGACGGTCGCCCGGCCGAGGGACTCGCGGTCGGCGCCCAGCGCCGTGAGCGTCGTCTCGCCGAGGACGCCGCGGGGGAGTGCCGTGGCCCACTCCGATGCGACTTTCGTCGGGTGGATCGGATCGTCGGTGCAGGTGCCGATCCCGGCCGGGACGGCGAGCCGCGACAGCTCCGCGAGCGTCGGCGAGGGACGGCCCGCCGCCACGCGCAGGCTCGCCGCCAGCCCGTCGCCGTGGCGGCGCCACGCCCGGTCCAGTTCGGCCCGCAGCCA
>NZ_JAAGNB010000692.1:0-17457 GCF_010550475.1 Amycolatopsis sp. SID8362 | reverse complement strand
TCGGCACCCGCGTGGCGGTCGGCCCGCCGACGGACCTCGCGGGCGCGGCCGATTCCCTGCGCTGGGCCCGCACGGCCCTGCGCCTTGTGGCCGGCGGCGCGCTCCCGGACGTACCGGTGACGTGGTGCGCGGAGCACCTGACCACGTTGTGGCTGCTGTCGGACGCACCGCTGGTGGATCAGCTGGCGGACCGGGAGCTGGCGCCGTTGGCGGGGTTCCCGGCCCGTACGCGGCTGCGGCTGGGGGAGACGTTGCTGTCTTGGCTGGAGCACGGCGGCAACTCGGAGCGGATCGCCGTGGAGCTTTCGGTGCACCCGCAGACGGTGCGGTATCGCGTGAAGCAGTTGAAGCAGGCGTTCGGGGAGCGGCTGGAGGACGCGGACGCGCGGTTCGCGATGCAGGCGGCGTTGCGTGCGTCGGGGCTTCGGGGGAGCCCTTGCCCAAAGTGAGAACGTGTTCTAGTTTTGTGACGTGAAGACCGATCTGGGCCTGGCCGGTTCCGTGGTGCTGGTCACCGGCGGTGTCCGGGGCGTCGGCCAGGGCATCTGCAACGTGTTCCTGGCCCACGGCGCCCGCGTGGTCACCTGCGCGCGCCGCGAAGCGCCCACCGATGCCGAGTTCGTCCAGTGCGACGTCCGCGACGAAACGCAGGTCGCCGCGCTCGTCGAGGGGATCGTCGAGCGGTACGGGCGCCTGGACGTGGTCGTGAACAACGCCGGCGGGGCGCCGTACGTCCCTGCGGCGCAGGGCTCGCCGCGGCTGCACGAGAAGGTCGTGCAGCTCAACCTGCTGGCTCCGCTGCTGGTCTCGCAGCACGCCAACGCCGTGATGCAGCGCCAGGACGGCGGTGGTGCGATCGTGATGATCTCCAGCGTCAGCGGGACGCGGCCGTCGCCCGGAACGGCGGCGTACGGAGCGGCCAAGGCGGGACTGGACAACCTGACTACGAGCCTGGCGGTCGAGTGGGCGCCGAAGGTGCGGGTCAACGCGCTCGACGTCGGGATGGTGCGGACCGAGCAGTCACACCTGCACTACGGCAGCGAAGCCGCGGTCGAGGCGGTCGGGAAGACCGTGCCGCTGGGGCGGCTGGCCGAGCCGGAGGAAGTCGGGAGCTGCGCCGCGTTCTTGGCATCGGGCCTGGCTTCCTACGTCTCCGGCGCGACCTTGCGCGTGCACGGCGGCGGTGAGGTCCCGGCTTTCCTCGCCGCGGCCGACGTCAACCATCGGGAGGATTCGTGAGCGGGTTGTGCCAGGACCGGGTGGTCGTGGTGACCGGCGCCGGACGCGGGATCGGGCGCGCGCACGCGCTCGCGTTCGCCGCCGAGGGGGCGCTGGTCGTGGTGAACGACGTGGCCGGGGACGCGGCCGCCGAGGTCGTCGCCGAGATCGAAGGGTTCGGCGGGAAGGCGGTGGCGAACACCTCGGACGTCGCCGACTGGGCTGGGGCCGAGGCACTGATCGGGACGGCGCTGGAGAACTTCGGGCGCCTCGACGTGCTGGTCAACAACGCCGGGTTCGTCCGGGACCGGATGCTGGCCAACCTGAGCGAAGACGAGTGGGACGCGGTGATCCGCGTGCACCTGAAGGGGCATTTCGCGCCCTTGCGGCACGCGGCCGGGCATTGGCGGGCCGAGGCCAAAGCGGGGCGGCTGCCGCGGGCGCGGGTGATCAACACCAGTTCGGGCGCCGGGTTGCTCGGCAGCGTGGGCCAGGGCAACTACTCGGCGGCGAAGGCGGGCATCGCCGGGTTGACCGTCGTGGCGGCCGCCGAGCTGGCGCGGTACGGGGTGACGGTGAACGCGATCGCGCCGGCCGCGCGGACGCAGATGACCGAAGGGGTGTTCGCGTCGATGGCCCGCCCCGAGAGCGGCTTCGACGCGATGGCGCCGGAGAACGTCTCGCCGCTGGTCGTGTGGCTGGGCAGCGAGGAATCCTCGCACGTCACCGGCCGGATGTTCGAGGTCGAAGGCGGCAAGGTTTCCCTCGCGCAGGGCTGGCGGCACGGCCCGGCGGTGGACAAGGGGGCTCGCTGGGAGCCGGCCGAACTGGGCCCGGTGGTCGCCGATCTGCTCGAGCGCGCGCCCGAGCCCGAACCCGTCTACGGAGCGAGCTGATGGGCATCCTCACCAAACGCGACGGCCACGTCGAGGTCGTCACGGTCGACTTCCCGCCGGTGAACGCGCTGCCGGTGCGGGGCTGGTTCGACCTCGCCGACGCGATCACGCGGGCCGGGCGCGACCCGGACGTCCACGTCGTCGTGCTGCGCGCGGAAGGCCGGGGTTTCAACGCGGGTGTGGACATCAAGGAGATCCAGCGCAGCGAGGGTTTCGACGCGTTGGTCGGCGCGAACCGGGGCTGCTACGCCGCTTTCGGGGCGGTCTACGACTGTGAGGTGCCGGTGGTCGCGGCGGTGCACGGCTTCTGCCTCGGCGGCGGGATCGGGCTGGTCGGCAACGCGGACGTGATCGTCGCGGCGGACGACGCGACGTTCGGCGTGCCGGAAGTCGAGCGGGGAGCGCTCGGCGCGGCGACGCACCTGGCCCGGCTGGTGCCGCAGCACCTGATGCGCACGCTCTACTTCACCGCCCGCACGATCACCGCCGCCGAGCTGCACGCGCATGGCTCGGTGTACCAGGTCGTGCCCCGCGCCCAGCTGGACGACGCGGCGATGGCCGTCGCCGCCGACATCGCGAAGAAGGACCCGCGGGTGATCCGGGCGGCCAAGGAGGCGTTGAACGGGATCGACACCCAGCAGGTGCACCGCAGCTACCGGTTCGAGCAGGGGTTCACCTTCGAGCTGAACCTGCTCGGCGCGTCCGACGAGGCCCGCGAGGAGTTCTTGAATGGCCGATAAGCGCATGACCGCCGACGAGGTCGCGGCGGAACTGGAAGACGGCATGACGGTCGGCATCGGCGGCTGGGGCTCCCGGCGCAAGCCGATGGCCCTGGTCCGGGCGATCCTGCGCACGCCGGTACGCGATCTGACCGTGGTCTCCTACGGCGGTCCCGACGTCGGCCTGCTGTGCGCGGCGGGCAAGGTCAAGCGGGTCGTCTTCGGGTTCGTGACGCTGGATTCGATCCCGTTCGACCCGTGGTTCGGGCGCGCCCGCGAAACCGGGTCGATCGCGGTCACCGAGTACGACGAAGGCATGTTCGGTGCGGCGCTTTCCGCGGCCGCGCAACGGCTTCCGTTCCTGCCGCTGCGCGCCGGGCTCGGCTCGGAGGTGATGCGTGCCAACCCGGATCTGCGGACCGTGCGTTCGCCGTATTCCGATGGCGAGGAGCTGGTCGCCGTCCCGGCGCAGCACCTGGACGTCGCGCTGGTGCACCTGAATCGCGCCGACGCCCGCGGCAACGCCCAGTACCTCGGCCCGGACCCGTACTTCGACGACCTGTTCTGCCTCGCGGCGGCGAAACGCTTCGTGTCGGTCGAGAAGGTCGTCGAGACACCGGACTTGATGGCGGGTGGGCCGGTGCAGTCGCTGCTGCTCAACCGGGGCAGCGTGGACGGTGTCGTCGAGGCGCCGCGCGGCGCGCACTTCACCACGGCAGTGCCGGACTACGGCCGGGACGAACGGTTCCAGCGGCATTACGCGTCGTGTGCCAAGGATCTCGACGCGTGGCCGGGGTTCGTGGACCGGTTCCTGTCCGGTGACGAGCGCGCGTATCTGTCCGAAGTGGACAAGTTCGAGGCGGAGGCGGCATGAACGCGACCCGGGCCGAGATCGCCGTCGTGGCGGTGGCCGAGTTGTTCCGCGGTGACGGTGAAATCGTGGCGAGCCCGATGGGCCTCATCCCGCAGCTGGGTGCCAAGCTCGCGCGGCTGACGTTCGAGCCGGATCTGCTGATGTCCGACGGCGAGGCGTACCTGGTCACGCCGGACGGCGAGATCGAAGGCTGGCAGCCGTTCCGGAAGATGCTCGACACGATCGTCCCGCACGGACGGCGGCACGTCGTGATGGGCGCCAACCAGATCGACCGCTACGGCAATCAGAACATTTCCGCCATCGGTGACCACGCGCGGCCGAAGAAGCAGCTCTTGGGTGTGCGTGGCGCGCCGGGCAACACGGTCAACCACCGCACCAGCTACTGGGTCCCGAAGCACTCGACCCGCGTCTTCGTGGACACAGTGGACGTCGTGTCCGGCGTCGGCTACGACAACGCGGCCAAGGCGGGTCCGTCCGCCGAGAAGTACCACGACGTCCACCGGGTCGTCACCAACCTCGGCGTCTTCGACTTCGCCACGCCGGACCACTCGATGCGCGCGGTGTCGCTGCACCCCGGTGTGACCCGCGAGGAGGTCGCGGCGGCGACGACGTTCGAGATCGACTTCGCCGACGCCGGGACCAGCCGCGAGCCGACGGACGACGAGCTGCGGCTGATCCGTGACGTGCTGGATCCGAAGAGCTTCCGCGACAAGGAAGTTCCGGCGTGAAGACCGCGCTGACCCGGCTGGTGGGTGTCGAGCACCCGATCGTCCAGACCGGGATGGGCTGGGTCGCCGGTCCGCGGCTGGTGTCGGCTACGGCGGAAGCGGGCGCGCTCGGCATCCTCGCGTCGGCCACGATGACCTACCTCGAACTCGAGTCCGCGATCGCCGAGGTCAAGAAGCGCACGGAGAAGCCCTTCGGCGTCAACCTGCGGGCGGACGCCGCCGACGCGGGCGACCGCGTGGACTTGCTGATCCGCGAGGGCGTCAAGGTGGCGTCGTTCGCACTGGCGCCGCGCAAGGAGATGATCGCGAAGCTGCGCGACCACGGCATCGTCGTGGTCCCGTCGGTCGGCGCCGCCCGGCACGCCGAGAAGGTCGCCGGCTGGGGCGCGGACGCCGTCATCGTCCAGGGCGGCGAGGGCGGCGGGCACACCGGCGGGGTCGCCACCACGCTGCTGCTGCCGTCCGTGCTCGACACCGTCGACATCCCGGTGATCGCGGCCGGCGGCTTCTTCGACGGCCGCGGGCTCGCCGCCGCGCTCGCGTACGGGGCCGCGGGCGTCGCGATGGGCACCCGGTTCCTGCTCAGCAAGGAGAGTACGGTCCCCGACGAGGTCAAGCGCGTCTACCTGGAGCAGGGGCTCACCGGGACGGTCGTCACCCGCCGCGTCGACGGCCTGCCGCACCGGGTGCTGCGCACCGACCTCGTCGACCGGCTCGAGCGCTCCGGCCGGCTGAAGGGGCTCGCGCAGGCCGCGCGGAACGCGCTCCGCTTCCGGAATATCACCGGACTGTCCCCGGTTGCCATGGTCAAAGAAGGCTTCGCGATGAAGCACGGCAACGATCTCACCTGGAGTCAGCTGGTCATGGCGGCCAACACCCCCATGCTGCTGCGTGCGGGGCTGGTCGAGGGCCGGACCGACGCCGGGGTGCTAGCGTCGGGGCAGGTGGTGGGCATGATCCACGACCTGCCCACGGTGGGCGAGATCGTCGAGGGCACGGTGGCCGAGGCGGGTGAGATCCTGCGGCGCCTCGGCCCGGAAACGGGAGGATGACAGTGGCGCTCAAGGTCGGTTACAAGGCGTCGCCGGAACAGTTCGGGGCGCGCGACCTGGTCGAGTTCGCCGTGCGCGCCGAGGAGGTCGGCCTGGACTCGGTCTGGGTCGCGGACCACTTCCTGCCGTGGCGGCACGAGGGCGGGCACGCGCCGTGGGCGCTGGCGTTCATCCCGGCAGTGGCGGAGCGGACGAACCGGGTGCAGATCGGCACGAGCGTGCTGACCCCGACGTTCCGGTACAACCCGGCGGTGATCGCGCAGGCGTTCGCGTCGATGTCGCTGCTGTCGGAGGGCCGGGTGATCCTGGGGGTCGGCACCGGTGAGGCGCTCAACGAGATCGCCGTCTCCGGGATGGAGTGGCCGGAGTTCAAGGAACGGTTCGCGCGGCTGCGCGAGGCGATCACGCTGATGCGGCGGCTGTGGACCGAGGACAACGTCTCGCACGACGGCGAGTACTACAAGCTGGTCGACGCGCGGATCTATGACCGCCCGGACCAGCCGCTGCCGGTGTACATCGCCGCGGGCGGCCCGGTGGTGGCCAAGTACGCGGGCCGCGCGGGTGACGGCTTCATCTGCACCTCGGGCAAGGGCATGGACCTCTACACCGAGAAGCTGATGCCGGCGGTGACCGAGGGCGCGGCCGCGGCCGGGCGCGAGGTCAAGGACATCGACCGGATGATCGAGGTCAAGATCTCCTACGACCGCGACCCGGAGAAGGCGCTGGAGAACACGCGCTTCTGGGCCCCGCTGTCGCTGACGGCGGAGCAGAAGCACACGATCTCCTCAGCCGATGAGATGGAGCGGCTCGCCGACGAGCTGCCGATCGAGCAGGTCGCGAAGCGGTGGATCGTGGCGTCCGACCCGGACGAGGCGGTGGCGCTGGTGAAGCCGTACGTCGACGCGGGCCTGAACCACCTGGTCGTGCACGGCCCGGGCCACGACCAGGAGCGGTTCCTGAGCCAGTTCTCCGAAGACGTCCTGCCGAAGCTGCGCGAACTCGGCTGATCGGCGTGTGCCGAAGGGCCGGTCTGGCGACCCGGATGTCGTGAATGACTCATTCATGTCGTCCGACGACATGAATGAGTCATTCACTGCGTGCGGACCAGGGCTGCGGCAAGGGTGCGGCGGCGGCGCCGGTGCGCCGACTTGGCCGGGACCCTGATGCCGGACGACATGAATGACCCATTCATGTCGTTGGTCGCGGGCGCCGTGGCAGCTACAGGCGTTCGATGATGGTCACGTTGGCGGTGCCGCCGCCTTCGCACATCGTCTGCAGGCCGTAGCGGCCGCCGCGGCGCTCCAGTTCGTGCAGGAGCGTTGCCAGGAGCTTGGTGCCGGTGGCCCCGATCGGGTGGCCGAGGGCGATGCCGCCCCCGTTCACGTTGACCCGGTCGGGGTCCGCGCCGGTTTCGTCCAGCCACGCCAGGACGACGCTGGCGAACGCCTCGTTGACCTCGAACAGGTCGATGTCCCCGATCTCGAGCCCGGCCCGGCGCAGCGCGTGCGCGGTGGCCGGGATCGGGCCGGTCAGCATCCACACCGGGTCCGCCGCGCGGACCGACAGGTGGTGGATGCGGGCCCGAGGGGTGAGCCCGTGTTCCTCGACGAACGCCGCGGACGCCAGCAGGGCCGCGCTCGCGCCGTCCGAAATCTGGCTGGCCACCGCGGCCGTCAGGCGGGACTCCGGCGAAAGCGGCTTCAGGCCGCGCATCCGCTCCAGCGACGTGTCCCGGCGCGGCCCCTCGTCGTGCCGGAAGTCGTCGACGGGCGCGATCTCCGCGTCGAACCGCCCGGAGTCGATCGCCGCCAGGGCCCGCTGGTGGCTGCGCAGCGCGTACTCCTCCATGGTCTCCCGGCTGATGTCCCAGTGGGAAGCGATCATGTCCGCGCTGCGGAACTGCGAAACCTCGACACTGCCGTAGCGCTCCTGCCAGCCCTTCGAACCCGAGAACGGGTCGTCGAAGCCGTACTCGCGCCCGGCCAGCATCGCCGCGCTGATCGGGATGCGGCTCATGTTCTGCACCCCGCCCGCCAGCACCAGGTCCTGCGTCCCCGACATGACGGCCTGCGCGGCGAAGTGGACGGCCTGCTGGCTCGACCCGCACTGCCGGTCGACGGTCACCCCGGGCACGTGGTCGCCGAACCCCGCCGCCAGCCACGCCGTGCGCGCGATGTTGCCCGACTGCGGGCCGAGGGTGTCGACGCAGCCGAGGATGACGTCGTCGACGAGGTCCGGGTCGACGCCCGTACGCGCGACGACCGACCGGATGACGTGCGCGCCGAGGTCGGCGGAGTGCCACCCGGACAGGGCGCCGCCGCGGCGGCCGACCGGCGTGCGGACGGCGTCGAGGAGGAAGGCTTCGGGCACGGGCGCTCCTAGGGGTGCTGGCTGCTGACGGAGACGACTTCGCCGGTGAGGTAGCTGGCGTAGTCGCTGGCGAGGAAGACCATCACGTTGGCGACTTCCCAGGGTTCGGCGGCGCGGCCGAAGGCTTCGCGTTTCGTGAGGTCTTCGAGGAGTTCGTCGCTGGTCACCTTGGCCAGGAACGGGTGCATGGCGAGGCTGGGGGCGACGGCGTTGATCCGGACGCCGTGCTCGGCGGCGTCCAGTGCCGAGCACCGGGTCAGGGCCATGACTCCGGCTTTCGCGGCGGCGTAGTGGGCCTGCCCGGCTTGGGCGCGCCAGCCGATCACCGACGCGTTGTTGACGATCGCGCCGCCTCCGCCTTGGGCGACGAACTGCTTCAGCACCGCCCGCGTACACCGGAAAGTGCCGGTGAGGGTGATGTCGAGAACGCGGGACCACTCGTCGTCGGTCATGTCCAGCACGGACTTGGTGCCGCCGAGCCCGGCGTTGTTGATCATCACGTCGACCCGCCCGTAGTGGGCCGCGGCGCCGTCGATGAGGGCTTGGACCTGGTCTTCCTGGGTGACGTCGCAGGGGATCGCGTGCACCTCGCCCAGTTCGGCGGCCTTTTCCTTGAGTCGCCGTTCGTGCCAGTCGCTGATGACGACGTTCGCGCCTTCTTCCAGGCAGCGCCGCGCGACGGCGGAGCCGATGCCGGTGCCGGCCGCGGCGGTGACGACGACGACCTTGCCGGAGAGCAGGTCGTGGCCGGGTGGGTACTGGGGGATCACGGGCGGGCCTCCCGGGGCAGGCCGAGGACGCGCTCGGCGATGATGTTGCGTTCGATTTCGTCGGAGCCGCCGTAGATGGTGTCGGCGCGGGTGAACAGGTAGAGGCGCTGCCAGTCGTCGAGTTCGGCGCCGTCGGAGGTGAGCGAACGCGCTCCGCGGGCGCGCATGGCGAGTTCGCCGAGGCCGCGGTGCCATTGGGCCCAGAGGAGCTTGCCGACGGCGACTTCGGGTCC
Organism: Amycolatopsis sp. SID8362; assembly: GCF_010550475.1. Taxonomy (NCBI): domain Bacteria; kingdom Bacillati; phylum Actinomycetota; class Actinomycetes; order Pseudonocardiales; family Pseudonocardiaceae; genus Amycolatopsis; species Amycolatopsis sp. SID8362. The sequence goes on along the minus strand of NZ_JAAGNB010000692.1, from coordinate 8,597 downwards.
GGCGGGGCGGCCGAGGGTGCGCAGGGCGTGGGCGCGCAGGACGCGCAGGCCGATGGCGGCGCGGGTGAGGTCGGCGCGCAGGAGGGGGTCGTCGTAGGTGCCGGTTCGTTGGGCTTCGGTGGTGATGTCGTCGAGTTCGCGGCGGAAGCCGATCTGCTGGGCGAGGGTGGAGACGCCGCGTTCGAAGCCGAGGGTGGCCATGGCGATTTTCCAGCCGTCGCCGGGTGCGCCGACGACGTGGTCGGCGGGGGTGCGGGCGTCGTCGAAGAAGACTTCGTTGAATTCGGAGGTGCCGGTGAGCTGCTGGATGGGGCGGACGGTGACGCCGTCCTGGCGCAGGGGGACCAGGAGGTAGGAGAGGCCGTGGTGGCGCTGGGAGCCGGGTTCGGTGCGGGCGAGGACGAAGCACCAGTCGGCCACGTGCGCGAGGGAGGTCCAGATTTTCTGGCCGTTGATGATCCATTCGCCGTCGCGCAGGACCGCCGACGTGGAGACGGCGGCGAGGTCGGAGCCGGCGCCGGGTTCGGAGTAGCCCTGGGACCACAGTTCGTCGACGGCGAGGATTTTCGGCAGGAACCGGGCCTGCTGCTGCGGTGTGCCGAAGGCGATGAGGGTGGGGCCGAGGAGTTGCTCGCCGATGTGGTTGACGCGGGCGGGGGCGCCGGAGGCGGCGTATTCCTCGTGGAAGGCGACCTGGTCGTCGAGGGGGAGGCCGCGGCCGCCGTGTTCGGTGGGCCAGCCGAGGCCGGTCCAGCCGGCGGCGGCGAGGTGGCGTTCCCAGGCCAGGCGCAGGTCGAACTCCTCGTGTTCGCGTCCGGGGCCGCCCAGGCCGCGCAGCCGGGCGAACTCGCCGGTCAGGTTGTCGGCCAGCCAGCTCGCGACTTCACGGCGGAATCCCGTCGGTTCCACACACGCCTCCTTGCTGCCGGGCCGGTCCGGCACCTAGGGTAATGAGAACACGTTCTAGTTTGTCGGTCCAGAGGAGGGTGTGGTGGGAAGAACCACGATCCCGGCCGTCGTCCGGGACGCCGCCGCCAAGTTCGGGTCCGCGGAGGCACTGGTCGACGGCGGGCTGCGACTCGGCTACGACCAGCTTCTGGAACGTGTTCAGACGGTCGCCAGGGCCTTCCTCGCCCGCGGCGTCGAGCCGGGCGACCGCGTCGCCATCACCCTGCCCAACACCCACCACTGGGTCCTGACGGCACTGGGCGCGCTCTACGCGGGCGCGACGCTGATCCCGGTCAACACCCGGTTCACCGCCGCCGAGACCGTGGACCTGCTGGTCCGCGGCCGGGCGAAAGCGCTGGTCGTGGCCGCGGACTTCCTCGGCGCCGACCGCCACGCCGCGATCCGCGCGACCGGTGCGGAGCTGCCCGACCTCGGCACCGTCGTCCGGGTACCGCTGGAGCAGCCGCACCAGCGGGTCGAAGGCACGCTCGGCTGGGACGAGTTCCTGGGGCTCGCCGAACGCGTCCCGCTCGCCGAGGCCGAAGCGCGGGCCGACGCCGTGCGGCCCGACGACGTCAGCGACATCCTCTTCACCTCCGGCACCAGCGGCCGCTCGAAGGGCGTGCTCTCCGCCCACCGCCAGGCGGTCGGCGTCGCGACCGCCTGGGCGGACTGCGGCCGGGTCACCGCCGACGACCGGTACCTGGTGATCAACCCGTTCTTCCACAGCTTCGGCTACAAGGCCGGGATCCTGGTCGGCCTGCTGACCGGCGCGACGATCGTCCCGCAGGCGGTGTTCGACGTCCGCGCGGCACTGGAGCTGATCGAGCGGGAACGGATCTCCGTGCTCCCGGGCGCGCCGACGATCTTCCAGTCCCTGCTGCAGGAACGCCGCGGCGACCTGCCGACCCTGCGGCTCGCGGTCACCGGGGCGGCCACGGTCCCCGCGTCGCTGGTCCGGCGGATGCGGGCCGAGCTGGGGTTCGACATCGTCCTCACCGCCTACGGCCTCACCGAAGCCGTCGTGGTGACCATGTGCCGCCCCGGCGACGACGCCGAGCTGGTGTCCCGCACGTCCGGCCGCGCGACCGCCGGCTTCGAAGTCGCGATCCAGGGCTCGCCGGGCGAGATCGTGGTCCGCGGGCCGAACGTGATGCTCGGCTACCTCGACGACCCCGAGGCCACCGCGAAGGCCGTCGACGACGAAGGCTGGCTGCACACCGGGGACGTCGGCGAACTCGACGAGGACGGCAACCTCACGATCACCGGCCGGCTCAAGGACATGTACATCTGCGGCGGCTTCAACGTCTACCCGGCCGAGGTCGAGCACGCCCTCACCGAACTGGACGGCGTCCGCGACGTCGCCGTCGTCGGCGTCCCGGACGAGCGGCTCGGCGAGGTCGGCAAGGCCTTCGTCGTCGGCACCGGGCTGACCGAAGCGGCGGTCGTCGCGTTCTGTCGCGAACGGCTCGCCAACTACAAGACCCCGCGGTTCGTCGAGTTCCTGGACGCACTGCCCCGCAACGCTTCCGGCAAGGTGCTGAAGCGGCTGCTGACCGAGGAGAAGGCATGAGTGAACCGGTGGTCCGCTACGAGCGGCGCGGGCCGGTCGCGGTCGTCACGATGAACCGGCCGGACTACCGCAACGCCCAGAACTCCGCGATGACCTACGCGCTGGACGACGCCTTCGCGGCCGCGGTGAACGACCCCGAGGTCAAGGTCATCGTGCTGGCGGGAGAAGGGAAGCACTTCTCCGCCGGGCACGACATCGGCAGCCCGGGCCGGGACGCGGACCAGTCGTTCGACCGGCGCGCGGTGATGTGGTGGGACCACACCGACAAGGTCGGCGGCGACCAGCGGTTCGCCCGGGAGTCCGAGGTGTACCTCGGGATGTGCCGCCGGTGGCGGGAAATCCCGAAGCCGATGATCGCGAGCGTGCAGGGCGCGTGCATCGCGGGTGGGCTGATGCTGGCGTGGGTGTGCGACCTGATCGTCGCCGCCGACGACGCGTTCTTCGCCGATCCCGTGGTGCGCATGGGAATCCCCGGCGTCGAGTACTTCGCGCACCCGTGGGTCCTGGGGCCCCGCGCGGCGAAGGAGGTGCTGTTCACCGGCGAGCGGTTCACGGTGCAGCAAGCCAAGGAGTGGGGCATGGTCACGCGGATCGTGCCGCGGGCGGAGCTGGAGGAGCGGACGGTCGAACTCGCGGAGAAGATCGCCGGGATGCCGTCGTTCGGGCTGGCGCTGGCGAAGAAGGCCGTCAACCAGGCCGAGGATCTGATGGGCCTGCGGTCCGGAATGGACTCCGTGTTCGGCCTGCACCACTTCGCCCACGCGCACAACGCGGAGACGTCGGAAGACTCCCTCGGTGGTCAGTCGGCGCGGTCGATGCGCGACGCGAACAAGGGGGGCTGATGGACCTCGACATCGACGCGGCGTCGGCGGCGTTCCGCGAGGAGGCCCGGGAGTGGCTGGCGTCGCATGTGCGCGTGTTGCCGTCGATGGATACGGCGGAAGGGTTCGCGGCGCACCGGGCGTGGGAAGCGGAACTGGCCGAGGCGCGGTGGTCGGTGGTGTCGTGGCCGGCGGAGTACCACGGCCGGGATGCCTCGATGGTGCAGTGGTTGCTGTTCGAGGAGGAGTACTACGCCGCCCGCGCGCCGGGCCGGGTGAGCCAGAACGGCATCTTCATGCTCGGTCCGACGTTGTTCGCCCATGGCACGCAGGAGCAACGTGACCGGATCCTGCCGCCGATGGCCCGCGGTGAGGAGGTGTGGGCGCAGGCGTGGTCGGAACCCGAGGCGGGCAGCGACATCGCGGCGTTGCGGAGTACGGCGGTGCGTACCGAGGGCGGGTGGTTGCTGTCGGGGCAGAAGACGTGGAGTTCGCGGGCGTCGTTCGCCGACCGGGCGTTCGGGTTGTTCCGCACCGACCCCGAAGCGCAGCGGCATCACGGGCTGACGTATTTCATGGCCGACCTGCGTGCCGACGGTGTCACGGTGCGGCCGATCCCCCAGCTGGACGGGGAACCGGGGTTCGCGGAGATCTTCTTCGACGACGTGTTCGTGCCCGACGCCGACGTGATCGGGGAGGTCGGGCAGGGGTGGCGGGTCGCGATGACGACGGCCAACAACGAACGCGGCTTGTCGTTGCGCAGCCCGGGACGGTTCCTCGCGGCGGCGGATCGCCTGGTCGATCTGTGGCGGTCCCACGGCGCCGATCAGTCCACAAGGGACCGAGTGGCGGATGCCTGGATCGGTGCGCGCGCGTACCAGCTCTACACGTTCGGAACGGTGAGCCGCCTGGCCGAAGGCGGCGAGCTGGGCCCGGAGTCCAGTGTGAACAAGCTCTTCTGGTCCCATTTGGACGTCGAACTGCACGAGACCGCCCTGGACGTGCTCGGTCCGGCCGGGGAAACGGACCAGGACTGGGTGGACGGTTACCTGTTCTCCCTCGCCGGGCCGATCTACGGCGGCACGGACCAGATCCAGCGGAACACCATCGCCGAACGGCTGCTGAAGCTCCCGAGGGAGGCCCGCCGATGAGGTTCCTGCTCTCGCCGGAACAACGGCAGTTCTCCGCGACGCTGCACGACCTCCTCGGCGGCGCCGACACCGCGGCCGCCGCCCGGGCCTGGGCCGCGGGGGAGCACGACCGCGGCCTGAAGCTCTGGCGCGCGCTCGCCGACGTCGGGGTCTTCGCGCTGCTCGTGCCCGAGGAGCACGGCGGGCTCGGCGCCGGCCCGGTCGACCTGGTCGTCGCCTTCGAGGCACTCGGCTACCACGCCGTCCCGGGCCCGCTCGTCGAGTCGGCGGCGGTGGCTCCGGCGTTGCTGACCGGCGAAAAGCTGACCGCGCTCGCCGAGGGCGACCTCTTGGCGACCGTCGTCGCCCCGCCGGAAGTCCCCCTCGCCCTGGACGCCGACGTCGCCGGGGTGGTCCTGGACCTCACCGGCGCGGAACTCACGGCGGCGGAGCCGGTCCGCTCGATCGACCCGGTCCGGCGGCTGTTCCGGGTCCCCGGCGCGGCCGCGGCACCGGTGTCCGACCTCGGCGTGCTCTCGGTGGCTGCTCAGTTGCTCGGCGCGGGCCAATGGCTCCTCGACACCTCCGTCGCCTACGCCCAGCAGCGCCGCCAGTACGGCCGGGCGATCGGCGAGTACCAGGCGATCAAGCACCTGCTCGCCGACGTCGCCACCCGGCTCGAACTGGCCCGCCCGCTGCTCTACGGCGCGGCGGTCGCCGGGGAGACGTTCGCCCGGGACGTCTCGGCGGCCAAGGTCATGGCCGGGGACGCAGCCTCCCTCGCCGCGCGCACCGCGCTCCAGGTGCACGGCGCGATCGGCTACACCGCCGAACACGACCTCGGCCTGCGGCTCACGAAGGTCCGCGCGCTGGCCGGGGCGTGGGGCACCGGGGCGTTCCACCGCGCGCGGGTGCTGCGATGACCGACCCGATGGAGACCGAGGAAGCCCGGGCCCTGCGTGATGCCGTCCGAGCGCTGCTGACCCGGCGGTCGGGGCCCGAGGCGGTGCGGGCCGCGATGGACTCGCCGCTGGGCTACGACGACAAGCTGTGGTCGACGCTGTGCGAGCAGATCGGCGTCGCCGCCCTCGCCATCCCGGAGCACTACGGCGGCGCGGGCGCGGGACTCGCCGAAGCGTGCATTGTCCTGCAGGAACTCGGCCGGACGCTCACGCCGGCGCCGCTGCTGGGCTCGGCGTTGCTCTGCGGCGAAGCCCTGCTACGCGCCGGCAACGACGAAGCCTGCGAACGGCTGCTGCCGGGCATCGCCGCGGGCACGACGCTCGCCGCGCTGGCCTGGGCCGACGAAGACTGGTCGTGCGCGCTGACCGCGTCGGACACCGGGCTCGATGGCCGCGCTCACTACGTCCTCGACGGCGATCTCGCGGACGTCCTCCTGGCCGTGGCCCGCACCGCGGACGGCGCCGGGTTGTTCGAGGTGCCGCTCGACGGCGTCCGCCGCGAGCGCGTCACCACCCTCGACCCGACCCGGCGCCTCGCCGTCGTCGACTTCGCTTCGACCCCGGCCCGGCGTCTCGACACCGGCGGTTTCGAGCGGCAGCTGCGGCGGCTGCTCGACACCGCGGTGATCGGCGTGGCCGCGGAACAGGTCGGCGCGGCGGCCCGGGCGCTGGAACTGACGGTGGAATACACGAAGCAACGCCGTCAGTTCGGCCGGCCGATCGGGTCGTTCCAGGCGCTGAAGCACCGGATGGCCGATGTCCACGTCCACGTCGAAGCGGCCCGCTCGGCGTTGTACGCGGCCATTGTGGACGGTGACGCCGAAGCCGTCGCGGGCGCGAAACTCGTGTGCAGCGAAGCCTTTTCGCACGCCGCCGCCGAGATGATCCAGCTCCACGGCGGCATCGCGATCACCTGGGAGCACGACGCCCACCTGTACTTCAAGCGCGCGCACGGGACCGCCCTGCTGTTCGGCGATCCCGCGCGCGCACTCCGTTCCTAGGCGAGGTGGTGCACTTCCTGCAGCCCGTACACCGGCGTCGGCAGGCCTTCGGCGCGGGCCTTCAGCTGCAGGGCCAGGTAGAGCGAGTAGTGGCGGGACTGGTGCAGGTTCCCGCCGTGGAACCACAGGCCCTCCTGCTGCGTGGGCTTCCACATGTTCCGCTGCTCGCCCTCCCACGGACCCGGGTCCTTCGTGGTATCCGAGCCCAGGCCCCACACCTTGCCGACCTTGTCCGCGACCTCCTGGCTGATCAGGTCCGCGGCCCAGCCGTTCATCGAGCCGTACCCGGTGGCGTAGACGACGAGGTCCGCCTCCAGCTCGGTGCCGTCGTCGAGCTTCACGGAGTGCTCCGTCAGCTCGGTGACCTGGCCGTGCGCGAGCTTGACGTCGCCGTTCGCCACCAGGTCCGCGGCGCCCACGTCGATGTAGTAGCCCGAGCCGCGGCGCAGGTACTTCATGAACAGGCCGGAGTCGTCGTCACCCCAGTCGTGGCGGAAGCCCGCGCCCTCGAGGCGGTCGTAGAACTCCTGGTCGCGTTCCTTGATCGCGGCGTACACCGGCTGCTGGAACGTGTGCATGATCCGGTAGGGGAGCGAGGCGAACGTCAGGTCCGCCTTCTGCGTGGTCATCCCGGCGGCCAGCGCGCGCTCGGAGTAGAGGTCGCCGAGCCCGAGGTCCATCAGCGAGTCCGACTTCACGATGTGCGTGGAGCTGCGCTGGACCATGGTGACGTCGGCGCCGGCCTCCCACAGCGCGCCGCAGATGTCGAACGCCGAGTTGTTGGACCCGATGATCACCGCCTTCTTGCCGCGGTAGGCGTCCGGCCCGGGGTGCTGCGAGCTGTGGTGCTGCTCGCCCTGGAAGCGGTCCTGGCCGGGCAGCTCCGGGATGTTCGGCTTGCCCGACATGCCGGTCGCGAGCACCAGCTGCTTCGGCTTGAGGACGACTTCTTCGCCGTCGCGGTCGAGGACGACCGTCCACTCCTTGGCTTCTTCGTCGTAGGAGGCGCTCTTGCAGGTCGTCGAGGACCAGTAGTTGACCTCCATGACCTTCGTGTACATCTCGAGCCAGTCGGCGATCTTGTCCTTGGGCGCGAAGACCGGCCAGTTGCGCGGGAAGTCGAGGTAGGGCAGGTGGTCGTACCAGACCGGGTCGTGCAGGCAGAGCGACTTGTAGCGGCCGCGCCACTGGTCGCCGGGCCGGGCGTAGCGGTCGACGACCACGTGCGGCACGCCGAGCTGGCGCAGCCGGGCGCCCAGCGCGATCCCGCCCTGCCCGCCGCCGATGACGACGACGTACGGCTGCCGCGTGGTGCCGAGTTCGGCCGCTTCCGCCTGCCGCGCTTCGGACCAGGTGACGCGGTCGCGGTTGACGCCGTGCTCGGCGCCCTTCGGCCGGGCGGTGCCGAGCGGCTCCTCGTGACCCTTCAGCTCGTGCAGGGTGGTGAGCAGCGTGAACGCGCCTTCGTCGGTGAGGCGCAGGTGGCCGCGGCCGCGCCCGGCGGCGGTTTCGAAGCCGATCCACGCCTCGACGACGCCGTCGGTTTCGGTCGGCTCTTCGGTGGCGTGGAAGCCGCTCGCGTCGGTGGTGTCCATCGTGGCGAGCAGGAGATCCTTGACGCCGTCGCGGTTTTCGACGGTCTTCAGGTTCCAGGTGAAGGCGACCAGGTCGCGCCAGAACGACGTCGTGGCGAAGAGGGCGGCGGCGCGGTCGGCGTCCCGGGCCGCGAGCGCGGCCTCGAAGTCGGCGAGCCAGCCGTCGACGCGCTGCCGGGCATCGAGGGCCGCGGCCGGTTCGAGGGTCTGGGTCATGAGCGGACCTCCCCGTCTCGGGCACCGTCGTCGTCGGCGGCGCGTTCAGGGCAGCCAACCCCGGCGGCCCGGGTCCGCGTAAGGGTTGCCCTAAGGTTGCAACACCACTTCGACGCCCGGCGCGATCCGGTACGGCCGGGCGAGCAGCAGGCCGCCGACGAGCTTGCGCAGCCGGGACAGCTCGGCGCGCACGGTCACCAGGTGCGTGCGGTCGCCGTAGACGGTTTCCGACAGCTGCGCGGCCGACACCCCGGCGGGCCCCGCGGCCGCGATCAGCCGCAGCAGGTCCGCCTGGCGGCGGCCGAGCGGGTGCGTCCACCGCGTCGAGCCTTCGACGATCGCGCGCGGCGG
>NZ_JAAGNB010000633.1:0-13577 GCF_010550475.1 Amycolatopsis sp. SID8362 | reverse complement strand
CCAGCACCAGGGACACCGCCGCCGCGAGCTGGGCTCCTTCGCCGCGCGCGACCGACGCCGTCCGCATGCCCCGCAGCGGACACGGGCCCGCGTCGCGGCGCAGGCCGCCGCGGTCGGTCTGCGCCTCGAGCAGCACCGAAATGATCAGCCCGTCGTAGTTCGTGACGACGCGGGCGAGCTGCCCGTGCTCGTCGCGCAGCGTCAGGCACAGCCCGCACAGGTGCGCCAGCCAGTCCGCGTGCAGTCCTTCGGACAGCCGGTGGCGGCACGGCCTGATGATCCCGAACATCCCCAGTCCCCTCACTCACGGTCGGCGCACCTTAGCCCGAACGTGTGGCGCGCGCGGAGGGTATACGCGATTCGTGACCCGCCCGGCAGGATGAGCGCCATGGCCGCACTGCACCCCCCGAAGGTCGAGGTCTTCGACCCCGCCGCGCGCGCGAACATCGACCCGAAGGGCATCCGGCGGGAGGTCGAGGAGTACCGCGAGGAACCCTTCGGCCTGTACCTGGCCCGCCCGACGCCGGGGCGCGCCCAGTTCCACTATCTCGAGTCGTGGCTGGTGCCCGGGCTCGGCCTGCGGCTCACCGACTTCTGGTTCTCCCCCGGCCACGAACGCGACCAGGACTTCTACCTCGACGTCGTCCGCGTCCGCCGCGACGGCCCGCGCTGGGTCGCCACCGACCTCTACATCGACATCGTGCTCAAGGACAAGCTCTCGCTGCGGGTGATCGACACCGACGAGCTCCTCGAGGCCCACGCCGCCGGCCTGGTCACCGCCGAAGACGCGCGGTACGCGCTGGAAACCACCTACGCGGCGGTCGAAGGGCTGGCCGCGCACGGCTACGACCTCACCGCCTGGCTGTCCACGAAGGACATCGCGCTCACCTGGCGCCGCCACCCCTAGGGGCCGCCGCATCCTCCGAACGATGGATGCGGGGTGGGTCGTTCTGATGACGCGCCGCACCGGTCCGCCGCGGGATTCTCGATCTGTCGGAAACGGATCGAGAAGGGGGACGGCGGCATGCCGGTCATCGAGGTCGAGCACCTCCGCAAGCGGTACGGGGACAAGGTCGCGGTCGACGACGTCTCGTTCACCGTCGAACGCGGCGAAATCTTCGGGATCCTGGGCCCGAACGGCGCGGGCAAGACCACGACGGTCGAGTGCATCGAGGGTCTCCGCACGCCCGACGGCGGGGAACTTTCGGTGCTGGGCCTCGACCCGCACCGCGACCGGGCCGAGCTGCGCCAGCGCGTCGGCGTCCAGCTCCAGGAAGGCCGGCTGCAGGACAAGCTGCGGGTCGGCGAGCTGCTCGACCTCTACGCCGCGTTCTACCGGACGCCGGCCGACCCCGGCGAACTGCTCGCCACGCTCGGCCTGACCGAACACCGGAACACCGCGTACCAGAAGCTCTCCGGCGGGCAGCAGCAACGGCTGTCCATCGCGCTCGCACTGGTCGGCCGCCCGGAGCTGGCGGTGCTCGACGAGCTGACCACCGGCCTCGACCCGCAGGCCCGCCGTGACACGTGGGACCTCATCGAAACCGTGCGCGACCAGGGCGTGACGATCCTGCTCGTCACGCACTTCATGGCGGAAGCCGAACGGCTCTGCGACCGGATCGCGGTGATCGACGCCGGCCGCGTCGTCGCCGTCGACTCGCCCGCCGGGCTGGTCGCCCGGGTCACCGACGAGCAGGTCGTGCGGTTCCGGCCGTCGGCGCCCCTCGACGCGGGCGTGCTCGAGGCGCTGCCCGAGGTCCACGGGGTCGAGCGGCACGGCGACCGCCTCGTCGTCCGCGGCAGCGGCACCGTGCTGCACGCGGTGACGTCGCTGCTCGCCCGGCTCGGCGTGCTCGCCGTCGACCTGCGCGTCGAGCACGCCGGCCTCGACGACGCCTTCGTCGCGCTCACCGGCCACCGGCCGGACTGAGGGGGAAACCATGACTGTCCTGACCAAGCTGACCGCCGCCGAAGCCAAGGTGTTCCTGCGGGACCCGGGAGCGCCGGCGGTCGTCGTCGGCATCCCGCTCGCGCTGCTGCTGGTGTTCGGGCTGATGCCGGGCGCGAACGAGCCGGATCCGAAGTACGGCGGGCACAGCGCGCTCGCCACGGTGATCGCGCCGATGGCCGTCACGATCCTGCTGGCCATGCTGGCGCTGACGCACTTCCCGAACGTGATGGGCACCTACCGCGAAAAGGGTCTGCTGAAGCGGCTTTCCGCGAGCCCGGTGTCGCCGAGCCTGCTGCTCGCCGCGCAGCTGCTGGTGAACCTGGCCGCCGCCGTCGTCGTGGTCCTGCTCATCGCCGGGGTCGGCGGGCTCGTCCTCGGCATCCCCCTGCCGGGCAACCCGGGCGGCTTCCTGCTCTCGATCGTCCTCGGGGCGCTCTCGCTGTTCTCCGTCGGTCTGCTGGTGGCCGCACTGGCGCCGACCGGGCGGGCGGCGAGCGGCATCGGCAGCGCGGTGTTCTTCCCGATGCTGGCGCTGGGCGGCGTCTGGGTGCCGAAGGAGCAGCTGCCGGTCTTCCTGCAGCACGTCGCGGACGTCCTGCCGCTCGGGTCGACGCTCAACGCGCTGCGCGCCACCTGGGCGGGGGACGCCCCCGAGGTGCTGCAGCTCGGCGCGATGGCGGCCTTCGCACTCGGCTGCACGACGATCGCGGCGCGGGTGTTCCGATGGGAGTGACGACAGCGCCCGCCCCGGCCGTCGTCCGGCCACTCGCCGTCAAGCCGGTGGCGATCGTGACGGTGCTGACGGCGATCCCGTTGCTGCTGACGGCGAACCACTACGGCTACTTCGGCGACGAGCTGTACTTCCTGGCCGCCGGACGGCACCTCGCGTGGGGGTACGTCGACCAGCCGCCGTTGCTTCCCTTGCTGGCCAACGCGATGGACGCGCTCGGGCACTCGCCGTTCGTGCTGCGGATCCCGGCGATGCTGGCCGTGCTCGCCGGGGTCTTCCTCACCGCACTGATCGCCCGCGAGCTGGGCGGCGGCGCGAAGGCCCAGACGCTCGCCGCCGCCACTTCCGCCGTCTCGTCGGAGACCCTGGCGGGCGGGCACTACCTGGCGACGTCCACAGTGGACCCGTTCCTCTGGACGCTGGTCCTGTGGCTGCTGGTCCGCTGGCTGCGCACCCGCGCCGACGCCCTGCTCGTCTGGACCGGCCTGGTGACGGCGGTCGCGCTGTACACCAAGTTCCTCATCGGTGGCTTCTGGCTCGCCGCCGGGGTCGCGATCCTCGTCTGCGGGCCACGGGAACTGCTGCGCCGTCCCGCGTTGTGGCTCGGCGCGGCGATCGCGGCGGCGGCGCTGGTGCCGACGCTGCTCTGGCAAGCCACGCACGGCTGGCCCCAGCTCGGCATGGGCGCGGCGATCTCGGCGGAAGTCGAGGGCACCTGGGGTGGCCGGCTGACGTTCCTGCCGACGGCGGTGCTCGCCGCCGGCCTCCCGGTCGGCGCGGTCCTGCTGGTCTACGGCCTGTGGCGGCTCCTGCGCAGCCGCGACCTCCGCTTCCTCGGCTGGACGACCGTGCTGCTGACCCTCGTCTTCCTGGCGGTGAACGGGCGGTTCTACTACGTCGCCGGGATGTACCCCGTGTGCTGGGCAATGGCCGCCGTCGCGCTCGAACGCGGGGAACCGGCGCGCTGGTGGCGCTGGGTCGCGACCTGGCCGTGCTACGCGCTGTCCGCGGTGCTCGTCCTGCCCATCGCGCTGCCGGTCTGGCCGCGGGCGTGGCTGACCGAGCACCCGTCGCTGCCGTCCCCGGTGTTCGCCTTCGCCGAGATCGGCTGGCCGGAGGGCACCCGCTCGGTGGCCAGTGCGTTCGCGCGGCTCCCCGAGCCGGACCGGACCGCGGTGGTGACCGAGACGTACTGGGAAGCGAGCGCGCTCGACCGCTACGGCCGCGACCTCGGCCTCCCCGAGCCGGCCAGCGGGAACCGCGGCTACGCGACACTGGTCGTCCCGCCCGAAAACACCACCGACGTCCTGTTCGTCGGCAATGATCCGCGTCCGCTGCTCGGGCACTTCACCGAGGTGCGGCCGATCGGGAAGGTGGACACCGGTGCGGCGAAGCCGAGCCAGTTCGACGGCGTGCCGCTGTGGCTGGCGTCCGGCCGCGCCGAACCGTGGTCCGAGCTGTGGCCGAGGCTGGTGAACACGCACACGTGAGCCCGGCGTCACTATCCGCACGGTGACCTTCGGTGCCCCCACGTAGGGTGCGGGAAGGACCGGCGCCGACCACCGACAAGGAGCACGATGGACGCCGTAGCCACGGCACCCGACCAGGCGAAAGCCGACCTCACCCCCTTCGCCCGGCTGCCGGTCGCGCTGCTCGCGCTGGGCACGGCCACCGCGTTGCTGCTGACGGCGGGCCGCTACGGCTACTTCGGCGACGAGCTGTACTTCCTAGCCGCCGGGAAGCACCTGGCCTGGGGCTACGCCGACCAGCCGCCACTCGTTCCGTTCCTCGCGTGGGCGATGAACAGCCTGGCGCCCGGCTCGCTCGTCGTCTTCCGGCTGCCGGCGATCGCCGCGACCGCGGCCGGGGTCGTCGTCACCGCGCTGATCGCGCGCGAGCTGGGCGGCAGGCGCAAGGCGCAGGCGCGGGCCGCGGCGGCGTACGCGATCTGCGGGCAGTTCGTCGGCAGCGGCCACTACCTGGCGACCTCGACGATCGACCCGCTGCTGTGGACGCTCGTGCTGTGGCTGCTGGTGCGCTGGGTCCGCACCCGCGACGACCAGCTGCTGGTGTGGCTCGGCGTCGTGACGGCGGTGGCGCTCAACGACAAGCTGCTCGTCGGCGCGCTCTGGGTGGTGGCCGGGCCGGCGGTGCTCGTGTTCGGCCCGCGGGAGCTGCTGCGGCGGCCGAAGCTCTGGCTGGGCGCGCTGATCGCCGCCGGCTCGCTGGTGCCGACGCTGCTGTGGCAGCGCGCGAACGGCTGGCCGCAGCTCGGGATGGGCGACGCGGTCGGCGCCGAAGTCGACGCGGCGGGCGGCCGCGGGAGTTTCGTCCCGCAGCTGCTGGCCGGGGCCGGCTGGGTGATCGGCGCGCTCGGTGTCGTCTACGGCGTCGCGGTGCTCGTCGGGAGCAAGCGGCTGCGGCCGTACCGGTTCCTCGGCTGGACGGCGCTGGGCGTCGTCGCCGTCTTCCTGGTCGCCAACGGGCGGTACTACTACGCGGCCGGGATGTTCGGCGTGCTGTGGGCGGCGGCGGCCGTGCACTTCGAAGCTCTCGAACCGTCCCGCTGGTGGCGGTGGGTGCCGACCTGGCCGGTGTTCGTGCTGTCGGCCCTGTTCAGCCTCCCGTTCACGCTGCCGGTCTGGCCGGCGCACTGGCTGGTCGACCACCCCGCCGCGCCGCGGCCCGCGTACGCGGCCGAAGAGATCGGCTGGCCGGACCTCGCCGACGACGTCGCCAAGCTTTACCGGGCCGCGCCACCGGACACGGCGATCGTGACCGGCGGCTACTGGCAGGCGGGCGCGCTCGGCCGGTACGGGCCCGAGCGCGGCCTGCCCGAGGCGTACAGCCCGAGCCGCGGCTTCTGGTACTTCGGCCGTCCTGCCGACACCGCCGGCACCGTGCTCTTCGTCGGCCACGACCCGTCGAAGCTGGCGAAGTACTTCGGGGAGGCGCGCATCGTCGGCCAGGTCGGCAACCGGCTCGGCGTCCGCAACGCGAGCGAGCACATGCCGGTCTGGCAGCTCACCGGCCGGACCGCGGGCTGGGCCGAGATCTGGCCACGGCTCAAGGACATGAGAGCGTGAGCGCCGAGGCCGGCTGGGGCCGGCCGATGTGGCCGCCGGAACCGGCGCGCAGCGCCGTGGGGTGGCAGCCGTGGCTGTACCGGATCGAGCGCGTCCTGCCCGTCCTGTTCTTGGTCGTCGCGACCGCCGTCAGCCTCGGCGCCGGCGGTCGCGACGGCCGGTGGTGGGCGATCACCGGCACCTTGGTCGCGGTGACCGCGCTCTGGGTGCTCGGCACGGTGGTCTTCCCGCCCGCGCGGCTGCGCGAACGGCCCGCGTTCGCCCTGCTCACGTTCGCCGGCATCGTCGGGCTGGGCAGCGTGCTGGAGCTGCGGGACCTCACGTACGTCATCTTCATGATCTACGGGTTCCTGGCCGCGATGCGCCTGCGGCCGACGTGGCTCGCCTTCGGCGGGCTGGGCGTGACGTCGCTGCTGATCAACACCCTCGGCAACGGCGGTCCCGTGCACGCCCTGCGGGAGCGGCCGGGCATCTGGATCACGATCATCGTCGTGCAGACCGCGACCATCGGGGGCGGCGGGCTGCTGTCGGCGGCGGTCGCCCGCCAGAACGAGGAACGCCGCCGGATGCTCGACGAACTGGCCACGGCCCAAGCGGAGAACGAAGGCCTGCAACGGCAGCTGCTCGGCCAGGCCCGCGAAGCCGGGGTGCTCGACGAGCGGCAGCGGCTGGCGCAGGAGATCCACGACACCCTGGCGCAGGGCTTCACCGGCATCATCACCCAGCTCGAAGCCGCCGCGCTGGCCAAGGACGAGCCGGCGGAGTGGCAGCGGCACCTGGACTCCGCGACCGCGCTGGCGCGGGAAAACCTCACCGCCGCACGGCGTTCGGTGCGCGCGCTGCACCCCGAGCACCTGGACTCCGCGACGCTGCCCGAGGCGCTCGCCGGGGTCGCGGCGCGGTGGAGCGCGCGGACCGGCGTGCCCGCCGCGGTCACCACCACCGGTGTCCCAAGGCCGCTGCACCCGGAGATCGAGTCGACCGTCCTGCGGGTCAGCCAGGAAGCTCTGTCCAATGTAGACAAGCACGCCGCGGCGGGACGGGTCGGCCTCACGCTGTCCTACATGGACGACGACGTGACCCTGGACGTCCGCGACGACGGCGCCGGGTTCGTCCCCGGGCCCGGCCCCGGTTTCGGGCTGCCCGGGATGCGGCGCCGCGTCCAGCGGCTCGCCGGTACGCTGCACGTCGAATCCGAACCCGGCGGCGGCACCGCGCTTTCGGCCGTCCTGCCCGCCGTCCCCGCCCCGCCGGAGGCTTCCGCGTGACGATCACCGTGCTCATCGCCGACGACCACCCGGTCGTGCGCGACGGCCTGCGCGGCATCTTCACCGGCCGCGGCTTCGAGGTCGTCGGGGAGGCCGCGAACGGCGCCGAAGCCGTCGTGCTGGCCGAGCGGCTGCGCCCCGACGTCGTGCTGATGGACCTGCGGATGCCGGGCACCGACGGCGTCGCGGCGATCACCGAGCTGGCCCGGCTCGGCAACCCGGCGCGGGTCCTGGTGCTCACGACGTACGACACGGACTCCGACGTCCTGCCCGCGGTCGAGGCGGGCGCGACGGGCTACCTGCTGAAGGACGCCCCGCGCGAGGACCTGTTCCGCGCGGTCGAAGCCGCCGCCCGCGGCGAAGCGGTGATCTCCCCCGCCGTCGCGAGCCGGCTGCTGGGGCGGATGCGCGCGCCGGCGCACGAACCGCTGTCCCAGCGCGAGCTGGAAGTGCTCACCCTGGTCGCCCGCGGCTCGACGAACAAGGAAACCGCGAAGAAGCTGTTCATCAGCGAGGCGACGGTCAAGACGCACCTCATCCACGTCTACGCGAAGCTCGGCGTCAACGACCGCGCGGCCGCGGTGGCGGTCGCCTTCGAACGCGGGCTGCTGGGTACTTAGGGCGTCCAGCCGGTGGCCGCGGCCCACTTCTCCGCGCGGGCGAACACGCCGTTGACGAACTCCTGCTTCTCGTCCGCGTAGGCCGCGATGTTGCCGTCGTCAGCGTGCGCGTCGGCCAGCCGCAGCTTGACGTCGCGGTAGTCGTCCCGCTCGCCGGAGTTCGCGCGCAGGTAGTCGCGGAAGAGCAGGGCGAGCCGCCAGGCGGGCGTCTCCTCGGCCCGAACGTGCAGGTTCACCGCGCGCTTCGGGTCGGCGCCGACATGCAGGCGCTTCGGCCACGTCCCGGTGCCGTCCTGGGCGTCGTCGCACCAGTCGCCCTCCAGCCGCGGGAACCCCGCGTCGGACAGCAGTTCCCGCAGCGTGTCCGCGTCGTCCAAAGTGGACACCGTGAGCTGCAGGTCGAGGACGTCCTTGGCGGGCAGGCCGGGCACGGCGGTCGAGCCGATGTGATCGGCGCGGCGCGCGAGCTCCCCCGCCGCGGCACGGACCCGCGCGAGCACCCGCTCGGCCTGCGCGGGCCAGGTCAGGTCGTATTCGGCGATCTTCGGGGAGACCGGCGGGCGCGGCTTGCGCAGCCGGACGTTCGCTTCGAAGGGCACCAGCCGGTCGGCCCACAGCGCGTCGACGTCGAGGAGCACGACGTCTTCGGGACCGCCGTTGTCGAGCCAGACATCGGCGACGGCGCGACGCTGCTCGTCGCTCGCCTGCGCCCGGATCCTCGCCCGCGCGTCGTCCTCGGCCATCCCGCGCACCGTCACGAGCCGCCGGACCCGCACCTCGACCGGCGCGTCGACGACCACGACCAGGTGATACGCCGTCGCCAAGCCGTTCTCGACGAGCAGCGGGATGTCGTGAACGATGACGGCGTCCGGCGCGGCGGCGGCCATCAGCTCCCCGGTGCGGGCCCCGACCAGCGGGTGGACGATCGCGTTCAGCCGGCGGCGCGACTCGTCGTCGGCGAAGGCCTTGGCGGCGAGAGCGGGCCGGTCGAGCGAGCCGTCGGCAGCCAGGATGTCGTCGCCGAACTCCGCGACGAGCCGGGCCAGCCCCTCGGTGCCCGGCGCGACCACCTCGCGGGCGATCCGATCGGAGTCGATCAGCACGGCGCCGTGCTCGGCGAGCCGGTTCGCCACGGTCGACTTGCCTGCCCCGATGCCACCGGTCAACCCCACACGCAACATGCCGATCACCCTAGTCAGCCTTCCCCCGGGACGGGCGTGACTGTCCCCTTCCGAGACGAGGCACACGAACGGGTGAGCCGCAAGACGAACGTGACGCGTGACTCAACCGATATCCGGACACGCCGCGTTGCTTCCCCACCTCTTCCGGCGCGATTGCGTACCGTCCGCGCGACAGGGTCGCCCACACGGAGGAACGATGGCGAACAGCAAGCACGTCGGGAGGCACCGGCTCGGCACGCCGGGGCTGGTGCACTGCGTTCTTCACCGCACCGTGGCCGAGGCGCTGGCGGACTACCACCGCACGTGGCTGAGCGCCCTGCTGGTGCCGGCGAAGCACAGCTTCGCGGGCCTGCGCCGCAAGGCCCGCGCGGCCGCCCTCGAGCGCATCTGGGTCCCAGCGGTGGGCGCGGCAACCGTCCGCCCGGCGACGGCCCGCGCCGCGTAGCCACTGCCGGACGCCGGCGGCCAGACGACCTGGACGCCACGCCGACCCCGCAACCAACTGCGGGTGCGCTGCCTGACGACCGCCACGCCAATCCGGTCGACCCCGCCACCAACCACGGGCGCCGCCCGACACCGCCACGCCGATTTCGACCGACCCCGCCACCAACCACAGGCGCCGCCCGACGCTGTCCCGCCGACCCCGACCACCTCAGCGGCCGCCGCATAGATCGAGTGGCCGCCACTCGGCGGCGCCGAGCGGCGGGGCTCCGAGTGGGTTACCCGCTCGGGCACTCCGTTCCAGCAGCCGCACTCGGCTCCCCCGCTGGTCAGCGGCCGGTTTCGTGGGTCTCGATCACGATCTCCGACGACAACGTCCGGTGCACCGGGCACTTGTCCGCGATCACCATCAACCTCGCCCGCTGCTCCTCGTCCAGCTCCCCCTCCAGCGAGATCTCCCGCGTGATCCGGCTCAGCATGCCGCGCTCGGTCTCGCACTTCTCGCAGTCCTCCGCGTGGATGCGGTCGTGGCGAAGGCGGACCGTCGCGCGGGTCAGGGGGATGCCCTTGCGGTCGGCGTACATCCGCAGCGTGATCGCCGTGCACGAACCGAGGGAGGCCAGCAGCAGCTCGTACGGGTTCGGGCCGGCGTCGGCTCCCCCGACCGCGGTCGGCTCGTCGACGAGCAGCTCGTGCGTCGATGTCGTCACCTGCTGCGTGTACGTGCCGTCGCCGGTCGCGGTGACGGTCACCGTGCCGAGGTCGGGGTGCTCCATGCGGTCAGTCCTCCCAGGGTGAATCCTCGATCGTGGTCACGAAGTCCGTGCGCGTGAAGCCTGGCACGAAGCGGGCCAGCACATCGGCTTTGACGTTCCCGAACGTCGTGTCGGGACGGTCACGGATGCCGTCGGTGAACGCCGCCAGGATGCGGCGCTTGAAGTCCGGGCGCGGGTGGGCGGCCACGACGGCGGCGCGGTCGGCGGCGGGCAGGTCGTGGTAGCCGATGCCGAGGACGTCGTACTCGACGCCCGCCGTCACCAGTGCGACTTCGGGTTCCATGTGCGACGGGATGCCCGGGGTGGTGTGCAGGGCGATGGCCGTCCACGCGATCCGGGCGCGTTCCGGGTCGACGTCGTGGTCGAGGAGGAAGCGGCGGGCCTCGTCCGCGCCGTCGAGCTCGAAGCGGCGGTCGGTGCGGTGGCCTTCGACGAGGCCGAGGTCGTGGAACAGCGCCGCGACGTAGAGCAGCTCGGCGTCGAACTCGAGGCCGCGCCGCCGGCCTTGGAGGGCACCGAACAGGTAGACGCGGGCCGAGTGGTCGTACAGCAGCGGGCCGGCGGTGTCGCGGACGTACTCGGCGGCTTCGCGGGCGAGGGCGGTGTCAGGGATTTCAGGGGTCATGACGTCGACGATGCCCGCCCGCGCGGTGCTCGGAACTGCGTCCAGCGGACGGGAACACCGCAGATCCGGACATGCGGCGCATTCCCAAGACGCGCCGGATATCGTATCTTCTGCTGCGGGTGGGTCGCCCGGGCGCCGTCTGCGCCGGGCCGCCGCGAAGGGGGTGCGCCGATGGCCACCAGGCACTTGTCGATGCGTCCTGCCGACCAGGGCAGCCGGGAGCGCTTTCTCGACGCCGCGCTTTCCGTGCTGGTGAACCGGGGTGTTCCCGCCCTGACCGTGCGCGGCGTCGCCGAGGCGGCCGGCGCGTCGACGATTTCGGTGTACGCCCGCTTCGGCGGCCGCGCGGGACTGCTCGACGCCCTGTACGAGCGCACCTTCGACTCGCTGCGGGAGATGCTCGAAGGCCTGCCGCCGTCGAGTGCGGACGGCGTCGCGGACGTGCTGCACCTGGCCGTCGAGTACCGGCGCTTCGCCCGCGAGAGCCCGGCCCGCTACGCGCTGATGTTCGAGCGCCCGGTGCCCGGCTTCGACCCGGACCCGGCGCTGCGCTCGGCCGTGCTGCGGACGACGTTCCGGATGTTCGTCGAGCGCGTCCAGCGGGTGAGCCCGCCGGGAGCGGACGCCCAGGCCGCGGCCTACCAGCTGTGGACGGCGATGCACGGGCTGGTGGGCGCGGAGCTGATGCTGGCCTCGCGGACCCCGCTGGCCGAGTTCTTCATCCCGCCGACCGACGAGGCGAACGAAGCGGTGTACCGGCAGGGCGTCACCGCGATGATGCGCGGCCTCGGCCTGCGCTGAACCCCGGACAACGACGGAGCCCCCGGTCCGAAGTGGACCGGGGGCTCTGTCGTTCAGCTCAGAGAGCTAGTGCTCACGCACCGCCGGAGAGCTTCTCGCGGAGCGCCGCGAGCTGCTCGTCGGAGGCGAGGGTGCCACCGCTGCTCTTCGTGTCGGCCGGGGCCGAACCCGAGGTGTAGCTTTCCGCGCCACCCTCGATGCCGGTCGCGGCGTCCGCGGCGGCCTCGGCGTCGGCCTCGACGGCCTTCTGGACCTGCTTCATGTGGGCCTCGTAACGAGTGTGCGCCTCGGCGTACTGGCGCTCCCACTCCTCACGCTGCTTGTCGAAGCCTTCCTGCCACTCCTGGGTGTCCGGGTCGAAGCCTTCGGGGTAGATGTAGTTGCCCTCGGCGTCGTACTCGGCGGCCATGCCGTACTGGGTCGGGTCGAACTCGGTGTCCGGCGTGACACCCTCGTTCGCCTGCTTCAGCGACAGCGAGATGCGACGGCGCTCGAGGTCGATGTCGATGACCTTGACCATGACGTCGCCGTTGACCTGGACGACCTGCTCCGGGATCTCCACGTGGCGCTCGGCCAGCTCGGAGATGTGGACCAGGCCCTCGATGCCCTCTTCGACGCGGACGAACGCACCGAACGGAACCAGCTTGGTGACCTTGCCCGGCACGATCTGGCCGATCGCGTGGGTGCGGGCGAACTGGCGCCACGGGTCTTCCTGGGTCGCCTTCAGCGACAGCGAGACGCGCTCGCGGTCCATGTCGACGTCCAGGACCTCGACCGTGACCTCCTGGCCGACCTCGACGACCTCGGACGGGTGGTCGATGTGCTTCCAGGACAGCTCGGAGACGTGCACCAGGCCGTCGACGCCACCCAGGTCCACGAAGGCACCGAAGTTGACGATGGACGACACGACGCCCTTGCGGACCTGGCCCTTGGCGAGCGCGTTGAGGAACTCGCTGCGCACCTCGGACTGGGTCTGCTCCAGGTAGGCGCGGCGGGACAGGACCACGTTGTTGCGGTTCTTGTCCAGCTCGATGATCTTCGCCTCGAGCTCGCGGCCGACGTACGGCTGCAGGTCGCGCACGCGGCGCATCTCGACCAGGGACGCGGGGAGGAAGCCGCGCAGGCCGATGTCCAGGATGAGGCCGCCCTTGACGACCTCGATGACGGTGCCCTTGACGGGCTCGTCCTTCTCCTTGAGCTCCTCGATCGTGCCCCAGGCGCGCTCGTACTGCGCGCGCTTCTTGGACAGGATCAGACGGCCTTCCTTGTCCTCCTTCTGGAGGACCAGGGCTTCGACCTCATCGCCGACGGTGACAACCTCAGCCGGGTCGACATCGTGCTTGATGGAGAGCTCACGCGAGGGGATGACACCCTCGGTCTTGTAGCCGATGTCGAGCAGGACCTCGTCGCGGTCGACCTTGACGATCGTGCCTTCGACGATGTCGCCATCGTTGAAGTACTTGATCGTCTTGTCGATCGCCGCGAGGAAGTCTTCCTCCGACCCGATGTCGTTGATGGCGACCTGCTGGGGCCCGGTGGGGGCGGTCGGGGCGGTGGCGGTGTCGGTGGTCATTAGGCGGGTTGCTCCGGTGGATGGAATCGAGGGTTGGCAGTTGTCGGCGCGAATGGGTGCATGCGTCGACCCTGCGAGCAAACGTCCACCAGTGAACGACCGCGGCATGACCCGCATACGGTGCGCGACCCGAGTCCCAACCAGAAGCTGAGCGGAAGGCAGCGCGAACCCACTGCGCTAACACTTATCCTACGCGGCGGTCGCCGGGCGGCACAATCAGGGTCCCCGCCGCTCGCTAAGGTCCTCGCGGAAGCAAACCCCCAGGGACCGGAGACCACCATCATGCCACCGGAGGAGCCGCCCGCGCCGGGGCGCCACGACGCGGCCGAGCACCGGCTGGGCACCGCCGCCGTCGCCTACCGCGAGGTCGGCGGCCCGGAGGCCGCGGCGGCGAACCTCGCCTGGTGGGACGCCGACGCCGACGACTACCAGGCCGAGCACGGCGGCTTCCTCGGCGACGCCGACTTCGTCTGGTGCCCGGAGGGCGTGCGGGAAGCGGAGGCGCGGCTGCTCGGCGACGTCCGC
>NZ_JAAGNB010000582.1:0-6197 GCF_010550475.1 Amycolatopsis sp. SID8362 | reverse complement strand
GCCGGGTCTCCGCCACGACGTCCCGGGACGCGCTCGAGGCGTTCCGGCGCGCGGTCGAAACCGGCGACCTCCGGCAGCTGCTGGAGATCCTGGCCCCGGACGTGGTGTTCCTCGGCGACGGCGGCGGCGTCGTCCAGGCCGTGACGACCCCGGTGACGGGCGCGGCCGCGGTCGCTCGCCTGCTCACCGCGGGGATCGGCAACTTCGCGACCGGGACGCTGACCCCGGCGCAGGTCAACGGCCATCCGGCCCTGATCCTGCGCCGGGGCGGCGAGGTCGACACGGTGCTCGCGCTGCGCGTGGACGACGGCCTCGTCACGGGCCTGTACGCGGTGCGGAACCCGGCGAAACTGTCCCGGTTGGACGACGAGACGGTGCTGCGGCGCTGAGGCGGACGGGCACCGCCACGGGAGGTGGACGACCACCACGAGGGCGGCCACCACCCATGGAGCACCGGACGCGTTGCCGGCGCTCAGCAGAGCGGAAGCGATTTCGACAGCGGCGCACAAGCCGAGCCGGCCGGGAGCTCTCATGATTCGCGACCCTTTCCCTCTCCGTGTGCCCCGGAAGGGGCTTCGGCGTCGAGGTATAGCCACGGATCCGGTGGCCCGGCGAAAATCCGGGTGATGGCGCGAAGTGACCGGATGACAACGATTTCCGGCCGGCACCGCCGGACCGGGGCGGACGGCACGGACAATCACGGGCAATGGCGGACCGTCTTCGGAGGCCACACCATGCCGGCACAGCCACGGCGCCTGAACCCAGATCTCCCCGTCGAGCGGTTCGCCCTCGCGCTCCGCGATCTCCACCGGCAGGCAGGACGGCCGAAGCAGCGCCTGCTCGCGGCCGCACTGCACGCCAGCCACGCCACCGTTTCGGCCATCCTCAACGGTCACCGGTTCCCCTCGTGGGAGCAGACCGCGGCGCTGGTCGTCGCCTGCGACGGCGATCTTCCCGCCTGGCGGCGGCGCTGGCTGGCGGCCGACCGCGAGCTCGACTCCGGCCCGGGGGTCATGACCCCGGCGACCGATCCGCCGGATCCGCTGCGGCCGTTGACCGGCAGCGACTTCTACCGGACGATGCTCGCCGAGGTGGACCGGGCGCGGCACCGGATCATGACGACCTTCCTCCGGCGGCGGCCGCCCGCGTACTTCCTGGGGTTCACCGACGAGGAGACCAGCCGGGCCGCGGCAGCGTATTTCGACGGCATCCTGGCTTGGTCGGACCGGCCCGGCCCCCGCTCGGTCCGGCGCCTCATCTGCACGCCCAACGCCGAGATGCGGAACTGGGCAGAGCAGTTCCGCCGCGAAACGGCCAGGCACGCGCGTCATGAGATCCGCGTCGTGGACTGGCCGTTCGCGACCGACGCCGTGAACACGGCGATCTTCGACGACTCCGTCGCGCTCCTCGCGTTCACCGCGGGCTCCGCCCAGCAGCTCGTCGCCTTCCGGGTGGTCCAGCCGGACTTCGTGCGCTGCTGCGTCGGGCAGTTCGAGCAGCTGTGGCTCGAATCCCGCCCTACCGGTGCTGCTCCTTGAGGTCCCCCGCCTTCACGCCGACCAGCAGCACGCCGACCGCCACCAGCACGATGCCCGCGCTGATCACCAGGCCCAGTGACAGGCTGCCGGTCGCCGACTGGATGAAGCCCAGCAGGGACGGCGAAGCCGCGGCCGCGAACGAGCCCATCGACGTCACCACCGCGATGCCCGTCGCCGCGGCGCGGTCGCTCAGGTAGATCGACGGGATCGAGTAGAACACCGTCAGGCCCGAGTAGTGCGCCGCCGCCATCACCGCGAGCAGGACGACCACCACCAGGACGCTGCCGCCGGAGAACGCGAGCGCGAGCATCGCCGCGGCCGCCACCAGCCAGCTCACCGCCGCGTGCCAGCGGCGCTCCAGTGTCCGGTCGGAGTGGCGGCCGACCAGCAGCATCACGGCGATGCCGAGCAGCGGCGGGATCGCCGAGAAAAAGCCGAGGTTGAGCACGTCGCCGACGCCGGCCTCGGCGATGATCCGCGGCGTCCAGTACGAGACGGCGTTGGCCAGGGTGTAGGCGCCGCAGGCGCACAGGCCGAGGATCCAGACCTTCGGGTCGCGCAACGCCGAGAGCATGCCGCCGCGGTGGGACGGCGCGTCCTGCTTCGCGGCCCGCTCGGCCGCCAGGTCGGCCTCGACGAGCGCCTTCTGCGCCGGCGTCAGCCATTTCGCCTGCTCCGGCCCGTCGGCGAGGAAGAACGCGACCGCGACGGCGAGCAGGATCGGCGGGATGCCCTCGATCAGGAAGAGCCACTGCCAGTCGGCCAGGCCGGCGACGCCGCCGAGCGCGTGCATGATCCAGCCGGAGACGAGCGAGCCGAGCACCCCGGAGACCGGGACGCCGATGAAGAACACCGCGGTCATCCGGGTCCGGCGCGCGGACGGGAACCACCGCGACAGCAGGTAGAGCGCGCCCGGGAAGAAACCCGCTTCGGCCACGCCGAGCAGGAACCGCGCGAGGTAGAACGTCAGCTCGTCCTGGACGAACAGGGTCGCGATCGTGACCACGCCCCAGGTCGCCATGATCCGGACCAGCGTCTTGCGGGCGCCGATCCTGGCCAGCAGCGCGTTGCTGGGGACCTCGAAGAGGATGAACCCGACGAAGAACAGCGTGACGCCGAGCCCGTAGACCGCCGAGCCGAAGCCGAGGTCGCGCTTGAGGCCCTGCTGCGCGATGCCGATGTTCGTCCGGTCGATGAAGCTGACCACGTAGCAGACCACGAGCAGCGGCATCACCCGCAGGGCGATGGTCCGGTAGGTCGACGCGCGTCCGGCGTCACCCACCGCGGGGGGCCGTCCGGTGACGGCGGGCTGTTCGGCCATCGCTACTCGACTCCTTCGTCAGGCGGGGCGTGCGGCAGCAGTGTCGGCAGTCAGTGTTGAGTTTGTCAACACCTGGTCGGTAACGGCTACGATGGCCGGCATGGCGGAACGCGTGGACGGCCGAGACCTCGTGCCCATTACGGGACTCCTTTCCTACCGGCTCTCCCGCACGTCGTCGGCGATGTCACGCAGCGCCGCGCTGCGCTACCGGCGGGAGTTCGACGTCAGCCTCGGCGAATGGCGGGCGATTTCACTCATCGCCGCCGACCCCACCCTCACCCTGAACCGCCTCGCCCGCCGCGCCGGGCTCGACAAAGCGCAGATGAGCCGGGTGGTCAGCCGCCTGACCGAGCGCGGCCTGGTGGACCGGACGGCCGGCTCGGGCCGCACCTCGCAGCTGGCGCTGACCACCGAGGGAACCCGCGTCTACCGGGGCCTGATCACCGCGGCCAACGAGCGCGACGCCGAGTTCCTGGCCGCGCTGACCCCCGAAGAGGCGGCGACGCTGAGCGGCGCGCTCGACAAGCTGGCCGACCTGGCGCTGGCCGTCGAGGAGCGTGAGCGCGCCCACTCCTGTTGACTTTGTCAACACGGCCGCGTAGATCTGGAGCCACCGAACGAAAGGTGGCCCGATGTCCGACGCCGTCACACTCTGCGAGTGCTTCGCCCGCGACGGGCTGCAGCACGAGCCGGAGTTCGTGCCGACCGCGACCAAGGTCGCGCTGCTCGATTCCTTCGCGGACGCGGGGTTCCGGCGCATCGAGGCGACCAGCTACAGCCACCCCGGGCGGGTGCCCGGCTTCTCGGACGCCTCCGACGTCCTGGCGAAGATCCGGCGCCGCCCCGGCGTCGGGTTCAAGGCGACCTGCCCCAACCCGCGCGCGGTGCGGCGCGCGCTGGCCGACCTCGACGCCGGGCACGGCGCCGACGAGCTGAGCCTGCTGGTCTCGGCCAGCGAAAGCCACACCGAACGCAACCTGCGCACGTCGAGAGCCGGGCAGTGGGAGCGCGTCACCGAAATGGCCGAGCTGGCCGGCGGCCGGTTCAAGCTGGTCGGCGTGGTCTCGGTGGCGTTCGGCTGCCCGTTCGAGGGCGCGGTCGACCCCGGCCGCGTCGCCGAGGACGTCGCCCGCTTCGCCGACCTCGGCGCCGACCTGGTGACCCTGGGCGACACGACCGGCGTCGCGACCCCGCCGTCGGTCCGCGCGCTCTTCAAGCGCCTGGACTCGGACGTGCCGGTGGTCGCGCACTTCCACAACACCCGCGGCACCGGCATCGCCAACGCCGTCGCGGCCCTCGACGCCGGCTGCCGGAACTTCGACACCGCGATGGGCGGCGTCGGCGGCCACCCGTCGGCGATCTCCTACGGCGCCGGGCTGACCGGCAACGTCTGCACCGAGGACCTGGTCAGCCTGTTCGCCGCGATGGGCGTCGAGACCGGGATCGACCTCGACCTGCTCGCCAAGGCGTCCGCCGCCTGCGAAGCGGCACTTGGCCGTCCCCTGCACAGCATGGTGGCGCGCGCCGGCTTCACCCCGACCCCGAACCAGGAGAACCCGTGACCGTCATCGCCGAGGACCACGGCGCCGTCCGCGTCCTGACGCTGAACCGGCCCGAGAAGCTCAACGCGTTGAACACCGCCCTCACCCGCGACCTCAGCGAAGCCTTCGCCGCGGCCGACGCCGACCGCGAGATCCGTGCGCTGGTGCTCACCGGCGCCGGCCGCGGCTTCTGCGCGGGCGCCGACCTCGGCGAGTTCTCCTCGCTGACACCGGACCACGCCGACGCCGTCCTCGAGCGGGCCGCGCTGACCGCGAAACTGCAGGTCCAGGCGCGGCAGCTGCGGATCCCCGTGGTCAGCGCCGTGCGCGGCGCGGCGGTGGGCGGCGGTGCCGGGCTGGCGATCGGCGCGGACATGGTCGTCGCGGGGTCCGACCTCAAGTTCGGCTACCCCGAGCTGAAGCACTCGATCGTCCCGGCGCTCGTGATGACCGGGCTCGTCCACCACCTCGGCCGCAAGCTCGCGTTCGAGCTGGTCAGCACCGGGCGCCTGCTCACCGCGGCCGAGGCTTTCGAGCACGGCCTGGTCAACCGGGTCGTCGCGCCCGGCGAAATCCTGCCCGCCGCGCTGGAGATCGCCGAGCACTGGGCGAAGGTCGAACCGCGAGCGATCGCCGCCGCGAAGGACCTCTTCTACCGCGTCGCCGACCTGCCGGCCGACGCCGCCATGCGCGCCGGGCAGGACGTCAACGCGCTGATGCGGGGGTTCCGCGCATGACCGGCCCGCTGACCGGCGTCACCGTCCTCGATTTCTCCCGCGTCCTCGCCGCTCCCCTGGCGACGCAGATCCTCGCCGAGCTGGGCGCGACCGTCGTCAAGGTCGAGCGCCCGGGCACCGGCGACGAGACCCGCGGCTTCGAACCCCGCCTGCCGCACGGCGAGAGCGCGTACTTCTTCGCCTTCAACCGGGGCAAGAAGTCCGTGACCCTGGACCTCAAGGACACCCGCGGCCAGGCCGTCGCGCGAAAGCTGGCGGCCCGCGCCGACGTCGTGGTCGAGAACTTCCTGCCGGGCGCGATGGACCGCATGGGCCTCGGCTACGCGGACCTGGCGCGGCCGGACCTGGTCTACGTGTCGGCGACCGGCTTCGGGCAGACCGGCCCGGACCGTGACCGCAAGGGCTACGACACCGTGTTCCAGGCGCTGTCCGGCGTGATGGCGATGACCGGCGAGCCCGACGGGCCGCCGTCGAAGACCGGGATCCCGGTGGCGGACCTGACTTCCGGGCTCTGGGTGGTCATCGCGGTCCTTTCCGGACTGGCCGGGCGCGCGGCGACCGGGCGGGGGCGCCACCTCGACGTGTCCATGATGGACGTCCAACTGAGCCTGCACGCGCTCAACGCGGCCCGCCTGTTCGCGCTCGGCGAGGACCCGGTGCGGACCGGCACCGAGCACCCCGGCCGCGTGCCGTCAGCGGCGTTCCAGGCGGGGGACGGGGAATGGCTGCACATCAGCGGCAGCGACCAGCACTGGGGTCCACTGTGCACGGTGCTCGGGCTCGGCGAACTGGCCGCGGATCCCTTGCTGCGGACCAACTCCGGCCGGGTCGAGCAACGCGCCCGCGTCATGAAGGCGCTGCGCGGGGCGATCGCCCGGCACGACCGGGACGCGCTCGTGAAGGAGCTGCGCGCGGCCGACGTCCCGGCGGGCGCGGTCCGCTCGGTGCGGGAAGCGCTCGCGGATCCGCACGCCGTCGCCCGCGGCGTCGTCGGCGAGTTCACCCACCCGGCGGAGGGCACGTTCCCGGCGCTGCGGACGCCCCTGCGCGAGACCGGCGG
>NZ_JAAGNB010000539.1:0-9578 GCF_010550475.1 Amycolatopsis sp. SID8362 | reverse complement strand
CTCGGTGCGGGCGGCGGCGGGCGCGTTGCCGCGCGGGCCGGTGATCGTGGCGATCCGCTGGTGCCCGAGCCCGGCCAGGTGGCGGACGGCTTCGGCGGCGCCGGCGGCGTTGTCCGAGGTCACGTAGGTCGCCCGCGGCCCGGAGAGGGCCACGTCCAGCGCGACGCACGGCAGCCCGGACTGGGCGAAGGTGCCGAACGCCTCGGCGTCGGTCCCGCTGTCGATGAGCACCAGCCCGGCCAGGTGGTGGCGCCGGGTCATGCCGACGTACCCGACCGGGTCGGCCAGCGACACCCCGGGGTGGCGGTTGCGGGCGTCGTCGCTCGTGGCGAGCAGCAGCAGGTGGTACCCGTGCGAGCTGAGCGCCGATTTGAGGCCCAGCAACAGGTCCTGCAGGAACGGGTGCCGCCAGCCGGGCCGCCGGTGGTCGGTGTCCCAGACCAGCCCGACCATCGCCGAGCGCTGCCGCGAGAGCGCCCGCGCCGACTCGTTCGGCGAAAAGTCGAGTTCCCGGGCGACCCGTTCGACGTGGGTGCGGGTCGCCTCGCTGACCGTGGCCGGGCGGTTGAAGACCCGCGACACGGTTGCGACGGAAACGCCGCAGAGCTGCGCGATTTCGCGAGCGGTGACCATGGGGACCTCCGATGTTGTAACCGGTTACATCTGTAGCACATGATCTCAGGCAGCGTAAACGCCGGAGTGCGTTATGTTTTCGTTACTTGACGTACGCCACTTGGGAGCGCTCTCATGGTCCCGCGTTTTCCGACCGGCCCGCAGAACAACGGAGATCTCATGCGCCCGAAAACGACACCCCGCCTCGTCTTGGCGGTCGTCTGCGCCGCTGTCACCGCCCTGAGCGCCTGCGGGAGCGGTGACGCCGGCGGCGGGAAGATCAAGCTGAGCCTCGGCCTCTTCGGCAACTTCGGCTACACCGACCTGATCAAGGAGTACCAGGCCGCGCACCCGGACATCGAGATCACCGAGCGGACCGCCGCCTACTCCGACCACCACAAGAACCTCGCCGCGCACCTGGCCACCGGGGGCGGCGCCGCGGACATCGAAGCGATCGACACCGGGTACGTCGCCCAGTTCAAGGCGACCCCGGACAAGTTCGTCGACCTCAACACCGTCGGCGGCGACAAGCTCAAGGACCGCTGGCTGAGCTGGAAGTGGGCGGCCTCGCTCGCCAAGGGCGGCCAGCAGATCGGCTACGGCACCGACGTCGGCGGCCTCGCCATCTGCTACCGCCGCGACCTGTTCGAAAAGGCCCAGCTGCCCACCGACCGCGACGCGGTCTCCGCGCTCTGGCCGACCTGGCAGGCGTTCTTCGACACCGGCAAGCGCTTCCAGGCCAAGGCGCCGAACGGCGTCAAGTTCATGGACGGCGGCCCGACCGTGCTCAACGCGATCTTCGGCCAGGCGCCCGTCGGCTACTACGACCAGAACGACCAACTCGTCGTCGCCAGCAACCAGGCCCTGCGCACCGGCTGGGACCAGGTCGTCGACGCCGTCAAGGCGAACCTCTCCGCCGGCCTGCTCTACAGCACGCCGACCTGGAACACCGGCTTCACCCAGGGCCAGTTCGCCACGGTCACCTGCCCGGCCTGGATGATGACCAAGATCAAGGACCAGGCCCCGGACACCGCGGGCAAGTGGGACGTCGCGGCCGTGCCCGGCGGGGGCGGCAACTGGGGCGGCTCGTACCTGACCGTGCCGAAGTCGGGCAAGCACACCAAGGAAGCCGCCGAGCTCGCCGCCTGGCTGACCGCGCCCGAGCAGCAGGCGAAGGTGTTCACCAGCAAGGGCCTGCTGCCCTCGACGCCGTCGCTCTACGACGACCCGAAGATCACCGGCTACACCAACCCGTTCTTCAACAACGCGCCCGTCGGCAAGGTGTTCACCGACGCGGCGAAGAAGCTGAACCCGCAGTACCAGGGCCCGAAGGCCGGCGACGTGCAGACGGAGTTCGGCAACGCGATGCAGCGCGTCGAGCAGGGCAAGCAGGACGGCGCGGCCGCGTGGGAGCAGCTCGTCGGTGACGTCTCGAAGCTGAAGTAATGGCGCTGACCTGGGCCGACCGGCGGCACAAGTGGGACGTCAAGCTGTCGCCGTTCGGCTTCATCAGCCCGTACTTCCTGATCTTCGGCGTCTTCGGGCTCTTCCCGCTGCTGTACACGGCGTTCGTGTCGCTGCAGAAGCGGAACCTGCTCGACGCCGAAGGCGCCCAGTTCATCGGGTTCGGCAACTACGAGCAGCTGCTGTTCCACGACCCGTACTTCTGGAACTCGATGGGGAACACGGTCAGCCTGTGGCTGCTGACCACGATCCCGCAGATCCTGTTCGCGCTCGGCATCGCGCACCTGCTCAACCGGCGGCTGCGCGGCCGGACGCTGTTCCGGATGGGCATGATCCTGCCGAACATCACCTCGGTGGCGGCGGTGACGATCATCTTCGCGCAGCTGTTCGGCCGGGACTTCGGCCTGGTCAACTGGGTGCTGAGCTGGTTCGGCGCCGGCCAGGTCGACTGGCAGGCCGGCACCGCCAGCTCCCACACCGCCATCGCGGCGATGGTGGTGTGGCGCTGGACCGGCTACCACGCGCTGATCTTCCTGGCGTCGATGCAGGCGATCCCGTCGGCCATGTACGAAGCCGCCACCCTCGACGGCGCCCGCGGGTGGCAGCAGTTCTGGCGGATCACCGTGCCGCTGCTGCGGCCGCAGATCATCTTCTCCACGGTGATCGCGACGACCGGCAACATGCGGCTGCTCGCCGAGCCGCTGCTGTTCAACCCGGGCACGGCGGCCGCCACCGGCGGCTCGGACCGGCAGTTCCAGACCGCCGCGCTCTACCTCTACGAACAGGGCTTCACCAAGTACGACTTCGGCTACAGCTCGGCGATCGCGCTCATCCTGGCCGTGGCCACGATGCTCGTCGCGGGCGTGTCGTACCTGGTCACCCGGCGCATCCAAACGGACTGAGGAGCGGACATGACCACCGTGCTGACCTCGGCGCCCGCCGCGGCGCCGAGCCCGCCCGGCCGGGTGCGGCGGCTGGTCCGGCGGGCCACGAGCCCGTGGACCTATGCCGCGCTCGTCGCGATCCTCGCCGGTTCGGCGTTCCCCGTGTACTGGTCGTTCGTCGTCTCCTCGCAGACGACGGAGGCCGTCGGGAGCGTGCCGCCGGTGCTCGTGCCCGGCGGGCACCTGTTCGAGAACATCGCCCGCGTCTTCGACGAGACGAACTTCGCGCTGGCGCTCGGGAACTCGCTGATCGTCGCGGGCACGATCACCGTGTCCGTGGTGCTGTTCTCGACGCTCGCCGGGTTCGCCTTCGCCAAGCTGAAGTTCCGCGGGCGGACGTTCCTGCTGCTGCTCGTGGTCGCCACCCAGGCGATCCCGACCGAGCTCGGCGTCGTCCCGCTCTACATGATGATGGCCGACTTCGGCTGGGCCGGGCAGCTGCAGGCGGTGATCGTGCCCGGGCTCGTCACGGCGTTCGGCGTGTTCTTCATGCGCCAGTACTTCGAACGCGCCCTGCCGCTGGAACTGCTGGAAGCCGGGCGGATGGACGGCTGCGGCTCGCTGCGGCTGTTCTGGCACGTGGCGCTGCCCGCCGCCCGGCCGGCCGCGGCGGTGCTCGGGCTGTTCACGTTCATGCAGGCGTGGAACGACTTCTTCTGGCCGCTGGTGGTGCTGGTGCCGGAGAACCCGACCGTCCAAACGGCACTGTCCAGCCTGGCCAGCGGCTACACCACCGACTACACGCTCGTGCTCACCGCCGCCACCATCGGCACCGTTCCCGTCCTCCTCGTGTTCCTGCTGTTCGGCCGCCAGATCGTCGGCGGCATCATGCAGGGCGCGCTCAAGGGCTGACCTCCCGGAGACCACCGTGACCACCAGTTTCCCGCCCGGCTTCCGCTGGGGCGTCGCCACTTCGGCGTTCCAGATCGAGGGCGCCACCACCGCGGACGGCCGCGGACCGTCCATCTGGGACACCTTCGCCGCGGTCCCCGGCGCGGTGGCCGGCGGCGACACCGGCGAACCGGCGGCCGACCACTACCACCGCTGGCCGCAGGACCTCGCCCTGCTCGCCGGCCTCGGCGTGGACGCCTACCGGTTCTCGGTGTCGTGGCCCCGCGTGCAGCCGTCCGGCCGCGGCCGCGTCGAACGCCGCGGGCTCGACTTCTACCGGCGGCTCGTGGAAGGGCTGCGGGAGAAGGGGATCGAGCCGTTCCTGACGCTCTACCACTGGGACCTGCCGCAGGCGCTGGAGGACGAAGGCGGCTGGCGCTCCCGGGACACGGCGTTCCGGTTCGCCGACTACGCGGCCCTCGTCCACGCGGAGCTCGGCGACCTGGTCGAGCACTGGACGACGCTGAACGAGCCGTACCCGTGCGCGGTCGCGGGCTACGGCGAGGGCCGCCACGCGCCCGGCGCGAAGGAGGGGGACGGCGCCCTCGCCGCGGCGCACCACCTGCTGCTCGGCCACGGCCTGGCGGTCCGGGCGATGCGGGCGCAGGCACCGCCGCACCACCAGTTCGGCATCGTCCTCAACCAGTCGCCCGCGGTCCCGGTGTCCGCCTCGCCCGCGGACGCGGCGGCGGCCGCCCGCCAGGACACGCTGCTGCGCCGCCAGTTCACCGACCCGCTGTTCGGCGGCCGCTACGCTCCGGGCCTGGCGGCGATGTTCAGCGGCGCGTCGGACTTCGCCTTCCGCCGCGACGGCGACCTGGGCACGATCGGCCAGCCCCTGGACTACCTGGGCGTCAACTACTACTACCGCCTGCACGTCGCGGACGCCCCGCACCGCGAACCCGACCCGGCGCTGCGCACGGTGGCCGACATCGGCGTGGACACCACGCGGCTGCCGGACGTCCCGCGCACGGGCATGGGCTGGCCGGTGGAGCCGGAGGGGCTGACCGAGGCGCTGGTCGGCCTGCACAACCGCTACCCGGAGCTGCCCCCGGTGTACGTCACCGAGAACGGCTGCGTGTACCCGGACCGCAGCGACTTCGCCGACTACGAGCGCATCACGTACCTGAACGAGCACATCGAGGCGGCGCGCACGGCCGCGGCGGCGGGGGTCGACCTGCGGGGGTACTTCTGCTGGTCGCTCCTGGACAACTTCGAGTGGGCGCACGGGTACCGGCACCGGTTCGGCCTGGTGCACGTGGACTACGAGACGCAGACGCGTACACCACGAGCGAGTTACCGCTGGTACCGCGACTTCGTCACGGCCCAGCGGCTCGCGTGAGGCCTACTTCTTGTACAGGCCTTCGATGTCGTTCGCGTAGTTCTTCGAAACCACGTTGCGCTTCAGCTTCAGGCTCGGGGTGATCTCGCCACCGGCCTCGGTGAAGTCGTTCGCCAGCACGGTGAACTTCTTGATCGCCTCGGCCTTCGACACCTGCTTGTTCGCCTCGTCCACCGCGGCCTGGATCTCCGCGAGCAGGTCGGCGTCCGAAGCGAGGTCCGCCACCGAAGCGCCGGCGGGCTTGCCGTGCTGGGACTTCCACGCCGGGAAGTACTCCTCGTCCACGGTGACCAGCGCCGCGATGAACGGGCGCTGGTCGCCGACCACCATGGCCTGGCTGACCAGCGGGGCCGCCTTGATCGTGTCCTCGAGGCCGGACGGGGCGACGTTCTTGCCGCCCGCCGTCACGATGATCTCCTTCTTGCGGCCGGTGATCTTCAGGAAGCCGTCGGAGTCCAGCTCGCCGAGGTCGCCGGTGTGGAACCAGCCGTCGGTGAGCGCTTCCTTCGTCGCTGCCGGGTTGTTGTAGTACGCCTTGAACACGACGTCGCCCTTGAGCAGCACCTCGCCGTCGTCGGCGATGCGGACCGACGTGCCGTTGACCGGCTTGCCGACCGTGCCGACGCGGAACGCCGTCTGGGTGTTGACGTTCGCCGCCGCGGACGTCTCGGTGAGGCCGTAGCCCTCGAACACCGGGACGCCGATGCCGCGGAAGAAGTGCGCCAGCCGGGCGCCCAGGGGAGCGCCGCCGGACACCGCCGCGACGCAGCGGCCGCCGAGGGCCGCGCGCAGCTTGCCGTAGACGAGCTTGTCGAACGCCAGGTGCTTCAGCTTGAGGCCGAGCCCGGCGCCGCCGGTGTCCTGCGCCTGGCTGTACTCGACCGCGACCGCCTCGGCGGCGTCGAAGATCTTGCCCTTGCCGTCGCCGTGCGCCTTCTGCTTGGCCGAGTTGTAGACCTTCTCGAACACGCGCGGCACCGCGACCACGAACGTCGGCCGGAACGTGCCGAGGTCGGCGACCAGGTTCTTGACGTCCGGCGTGTGCCCGAGGGTGACGCGGGCGGTGAGCGCGGTCACCGCGATCGCGCGGGCCAGCACGTGCGCCAGCGGCAGGAAGCACAGCAGCGAGTTGCCCTGCTCCATCAGCTGCGGGAACGCCTCGATGTCGGCGCGGATCTCGGCCAGGAGGTTGCGGTGGGTCAGCTCGACGCCCTTGGGGCGGCCGGTGGTGCCCGAGGTGTAGACGATGGTGGCGAGCTCGTCCGCGCTCACGTCGCGGCGGCGCCCGTGCAGGTCGTCGTCGGAGAGGTCGGCACCCAGCGCGGCCAGCGTCTCGACGGCGGGGGCGTCGCCCTCGATCTGCCAGGTGTGGTCCAGCTCGGTGAGCCGGTCGCGGATCTCTTCGACCGCGCCGGCGTGGCCGGTCGTCTCGACGAACACGGCCTTGGCGGCCGAGTCGGAGAGGATCCAGTACACCTGTTCGGGCGACGAGGTGTCGTAGATCGGGACGGTGACCGCGCCGGCCGCCCAGATCGCGAAGTCGATCAGCGTCCACTCGTAGCGGGTCTTCGACATGATCGCGACGCGGTCGCCGCGGCCGATGCCGGCCTTGGCCATGCCCTTGGCGACCGCCAGCACCTCGGCGGCGAACTCCTTGGCGGTCACGTCCAGCCAGCTGCCCTCGACCTGGCGGCGGAAGCTCACCACGTCGGAGAACCGCTCGGCGTTCGCCCAGACGACATCGGACATGTTTTCGTCGTCGGCCACCGGCTTGCCGGCGGGAGCGCTGTATTCGCGCACGTGGACCTCCGTGTTCAACGCGTGCGGTGGGCGACACCGCTGTTACCCGCCAGTCAACTTAGCGTGGTGAGCACCTTAAGACCATGCTGATCGCCGCCGCACGGCGAGGGCGTGACATTCTTCGCACGTGAACGCGCCACCCTCACTCGACATCGTCGACGAGACGTTCCTCGCCGTTCCGCCGTCCACCGTGGCCGCCGTCTTCGCCGACTCCCGGTCCTGGACGCGCTACTGGCCGGACCTGGTCCTGGAGGTCTACACCGACCGGGGTGACCAGGGCCTGCGCTGGACCGTGCGGGGCGCGCTCGTCGGTACGATGGAGGTCTGGCTCGAGCCGGTGCTCGACGGCACGCTGCTGCACTACTTCCTGCGGGCGACCCCCGCCGACGCGGCGGGCGCGCCCCGTGCGCTGGCGCCGCGCGACCTGCGCCGGGAGTTCGACCGGCGGGCCCGCGCGGCCAAGGCGATCGCGCTCGGGCTCAAGGAGATCCTGGAGGACGGGCGCGAGCCCGGAGTGCCTCCGCGCGGTGAAGACTGAAGGGACCAGGGGTGCGGGTACACGTCGTCTCGGACGTGCACGGCAACGCGGACGCGCTGAAGCGGGCGGGGGACGGGGCCGACGCGCTGGTCGTGCTCGGCGACCTGCTGGACTTCGTCGACTACCGCGAGCACGACAAGGGCATCATGGGCGCGCTGTTCGGCGCCGAGAAGGTCGGGGAGTTCGCGCGCCTGCGCCGTGAGGGCACCCGTGACGAAACCGTTGCCTTCTCCCGCACGCTCTGGGCGACCCTCGACGACCCGGCCGCCGCGGTCGACGAGGCCATCCGCGAGCAGTACGCGACGCTGTTCGCGGCGATGACCGCGCCCACCTACGCCACCCCCGGCAACGTCGACACGCCGTCGCTGTGGCCGGAGTTCACCGGCGCGGGCATCCACGTCCTCGACGGCGAAGTGGCCGAGATCGGCGGCCTGCGGTTCGGGTTCGTCGGCGGCGCGCTGCTGCCCGACGGCGTCGTCCCGCGCCGCCGCAAGGGCGCCGCCTGGCGTCCCTACCTGCGGGATCGCGAGGACTACGACAAGAGCGTGACCGCGCTCACCGACGTCGACGTCCTCTGCACGCACGGCCCGCCCGCGCTGCCGGAGCTGACCTACGACGTCGTCGCGCGCCGCAACGAGATCGGCTCCACGGCGCTGCTGGAGCTGATCCGGGAGCAGCGGCCGCGCTGGTCGGTGTTCGGTCACGTGCACCAGCCGCTGTCGTCGCGGGTCCGGGTCGGCCTGACCGAGTGCCGTAACGTGGGTCACTTCAAGGAGACCGGGCAGCCGTACGTGCTGCGCTGGTGACCGACCGCGGCGGCTACGCTTCGTCCCATGGCCGAGCAGTCCACACAGTCCATCGAGGTCGACGCCGAGCCCAGCCGGGTGATGGCCGTGATCGCCGACTTCCCCGCCTACCCGGAATGGGCCAAGGCCGTCCGGCAGACCGAGGTGCTCGGCACCGACGCCGGTGGCCGGGCCAAGCAGGTCAAGCTGACCCTGGACGCGGGCCCGATCAAGGACGTCTACACCCTCGAGTACGACTGGGACGGTGACGGCCTCGGCGTCAGCTGGCACCTGGTCAAGGGCCAGATGCAGAAGGCGCAGAACGGCCGGTACGCGCTCGAGGACCTGGGCGGCCGGACGCGGGTCACCTACACGCTGTCGGTCGAGCTGGCGCTCCCGATGATCGGGCTGCTGCGCCGCAAGGCCGAGAAGATGGTCATGGACACCGCGCTGAAGGAGCTCAAGAAGCGGGCCGAGGGGTAGCCGCGTGCGGATCCTGCTGTTCACCGGCAAGGGGGGTGTCGGGAAGACGACGCTGGCCGCCGCCACCGGCGCCGCCCTGGCCGCTCGCGGCAGGAAGACGCTCGTCGTGTCCACCGACCCGGCGCACTCGCTCGGCGACGCCTTCGGCCACACCCTGGGCGCCGAACCGTCCGAAGTGGACGCACTGCTCTCGGCCGTCCAGATCGACTCGCGCACCCTGGTGGACACCACCTGGCACCGGCTGCGGGCCGAGCTGCAGGCCGCGCTGGCCGGCGCGGGGCTCGACACCCTGGACGCCGAAGAGCTGACCGTGCTGCCCGGCGTCGACGAGCTGCTCGCCCTCACCGAGGTCCGCCGGCTCGCCGAAGAGGGACCGTGGGAGACCATCGTCGTCGACTGCGGGCCGACGGCCGAGACGCTGCGGCTGCTCGCCCTTCCGGAAGCCGTCTCGGGCTACCTGGCGCGCGTGTTCGGCAGGCGCGTCACCGAATCCGTGCGCCGGCTCGGCGTCCACCTCGACGGCCTGCGCGCGCTGCTCACCGAGCCGTCGGTGACCACGGTCCGGCTGGTGCTGACCCCGGAGCGGGTCGTGGTCGCCGAGGCGCGGCGCACGCTCAGCTCGCTGGCCCTGCGCGGCATCGCCGTCGACGGCCTGATCGCCAACCGGCTGATGCCCGCGCCCGGCTTCTGGCGCGGCGGCGCCGCGTCCTGGCTGCGCA
>NZ_JAAGNB010000496.1:0-11531 GCF_010550475.1 Amycolatopsis sp. SID8362 | reverse complement strand
GCGCCCGGCTGAGGCTCAGCCGCACGGCCCGGTCCCCGCGGCCGAGCTGCGCGGCCAGGTCCACGGCCAGCGCACCCCGCTCGCCCTCGGGCACGAGGACGACGGCGGCCCGCCACGCACTGCGCGCGACCTCCTCGTCGGTGTCGTGCAGCAGCGACCGCGTGATCGACGGCCACACGGCGCGGTCGCCGATCTTGGACAGCGTGTGCAGCGCCTGGCTCCGCGCCTGCGGCCGCTCGGACCGCAGCTCCACGAGCAGTTTCGGCACGACGACGGCCGCGGGGAGCCGGGTCAGCGCCCAGGTGAGCATGTCGCGCACGAAGAAGTCCGGCTCGACGGCGCACCGCGCCACGAGCGCCTCGACGTCCCCGGGGTCGGAGCGCGTCCCCATCGCCAGCGCGGCCTGCAACCGCGCCGACGAGTTCGCGGCACTCAGCTGTGTCGGGTCCATGTGACCACCTCCTCCCCGCAGTGAAGAGGTTGTCACAGTGTGAAGGTCAAGCAAGTTCGCCGGAAAAAGAAGAAGACCCCCTCTCGCGAGGGGGTCTTCTTGCTGTCTCAACCAGACGTGCGCCCGAAGGGATTCGAACCCCTGACCTTCTGATCCGTAGTCAGATGCTCTATCCAGCTGAGCTACGGGCGCGTGTTCAGTTGTTCTCTTCTAACCTAGCACCCGGCGAACCGGGTACCAGCGGAGGCTCCGGGATTTGAACCCGGGAGGGGGGG
Organism: Amycolatopsis sp. SID8362; assembly: GCF_010550475.1. Classification (NCBI taxonomy): domain Bacteria; kingdom Bacillati; phylum Actinomycetota; class Actinomycetes; order Pseudonocardiales; family Pseudonocardiaceae; genus Amycolatopsis; species Amycolatopsis sp. SID8362. Next base: position 10,805 of record NZ_JAAGNB010000496.1, on the reverse strand, counting down.
TTACCCCCAACCGCATTAGCAGTGCGGCGCCATAGACCAGACTAGGCGAAGCCTCCTGGGCCCAACGACCACTGCTCAGATAGGTTACACACCCCCGGATCACCCCTGAAAGCGACCCCCCTCAGGCGCGGCGCAGCAGTCTGAGCAGGCGTGGAGAGCGTCCGCCGAGGCCCTCCGCCTCGAACGTCGCGATGCCGACGCGGGGCAGTTCGCGCACGCCCGGGTAGACCAGGTACCGCGGGACCCAGCGGGGCTGGAACTTCGCGTTGAAGCGGTAGAGCGTTTCGATCTGGATCCAGCGCGAGAAGAAGTGCAGGACCTTCGCCGCCGTCTTCGCGACCGGGCCCGCGCCGATGCGCTGGCCCTGTTCCATCAGGGCGCGGAACGCCGCGAAGTTCAGCGAAACCTGGGAAATGCCGTGGCGGCCGGCGGCCAGCAGGAGTTCCGAAATCATCAGCTCGTTGACGCCGTTGTCGGCCGTGCGGTCGCGGCGCATGACGTCCAGGGAAAGGCCCGTCGCGCCCCACGGGACGAACTGGAGGACGCCGCGGACGCGGCCGCCCTGCTCGGCCGTCACCAGGACCGAACTCGGGTCGCCCATGCGACCTAGCGCCATCGAGAAGCCGCGCTCGGTGTCCGTGCCGCGCCAGTTCGCGGCCAGGGCCGTCAGCTCGTCCAGTTCGCCGAAGCGCAGGTCCTCGGCGCGGCGGACCAGCACCTTGTAGCCCGCGCGCTTCGTGCGGGCCGCCGCCTGCCGGACGCCGCGCATGATCCGGCCGTCCAGGGTGAACCCGTCGACGTCGACGACCGCTTCGTCGCCGATCTCCAGTACCTCCAGGCCGAAGCGGGCCCAGACCGTCGCGCCCAGCTCGGACACGCCCATCGCGGCCGGGACCCAGCCGTTGCGGCGGCAGACCTCCAGGTACTCCTCGATCGCGCCCGGCCAGGCCTCGTGGTCGCCCAGCGGGTCCGCCGAGCACAGCGCCACGCCCGCGATCACGCGGTAGGTGACCGCGGCCTTGCCCGTGCGGGAGAACACCGCGAACTTGTCGCGCCGCAACGCGAAGTAGCCGAGGGAATCCCGCTCGCCGTGCTCGTCCAGCAGCTTGCGGAGGCGGGCGACTTCCTCGTCGCTCAGCCGCGGCGCCGGCTCGGCCGACCGCAGCAGGAAGTACGCCGAGACCAGGACCGCGGCGAGGCCGAACAGCAGGCCGACGGCGGCCGTCATGTCCTCCAGCCACATCTGGTGGAACTCGGCGGGCCCGCTGGCGCCGACCAGCGCGAGCGCGGACTCCGCCACGCGGTCGGCGAAGCTCATCGGCTCCAGCACCGCGCGCGAGGCGACCGACAGCAGGATGACGTTGATCACGAACCCGGCCAGCGCCAGCTGCAGGAACACGCGCACCGCGCGCCAGCGGCCGACCACCGGGTCCGGCTTCGCGACGAAGTAGCGCCGGCTCGCGATCAGGCCCACCAGCAGCACGACCGACACCAGCCCGGCGCCGAAGACGTGCCGCAACCCGAGGTGCGACATCGTGAGCAGCACCGTCGCGCCGACCGCCAGCTGCCAGGCCCGGCGCTTGCGCCGCCGCAGCCCCGCGGCCAGCAGCACCAGCAGCACGCCGGTGACCAACGCCACGGTCGCCGCCGCGACCGTGGCCTCCTGCGGCAGCTCCAGCCACTCCGACAGGCGCCCGCGCAGGTTGCGGCGCCCGGCGGGCACCAGGACCGACACGAGCGTCATCAGTCCGGCCAGCCGGGTCACCCAGGTGATCACCCCCACGGTGGTGGCCCCCGCCACCCGCCAGGTGGTCTGCGCGCGAGTACCCGTCACCACCCGTACAACCCGTTGTGGACGATCATGCTTCCCCCATCTAGCCCCCGGCGAGCTCCACGAACGGCGTCAGCGCCGCCGGGTTGGCCAGCGCGTCGCGGCTGACGGCCCGGTCGGGAGCCACACCGGCGAGGATCTTCTTCACCGGTACCTCACACTTCTTACCGTTCAAGGTACGAGGAATCTCGGAAACCACCACGAACCGATCGGGTACATGGCGTGGTGACAGAGCGCTGCGGAGCTCCTTCCGCAGCCGGGGCTCGACCGCTTCGAGCTCGGCGCCGCCGGCGAGCACGACGAAGCAGATCAGCTGCCCGTCCTCGTTCCCGGCCGCCGAGGTGTCCACGACCAGGGAATCCGCGATCTCGTCGTAGCCCTCGACGACCCGGTAGAACTCCGCCGTGCCCATCCGGACGCCGCCGCGGTTGAGGGTCGAGTCGCTGCGGCCGTAGATGACCGCCGAACCGCGGTTCGTGAGCCGGATCCAGTCGCCGTGGCGCCACAGCCCCGGGTACATCTCGAAGTACGCCTCACGCAGGCGCGAGCCGTCCGGGTCGTTCCAGAAGAACACCGGCATCGACGGCATCGGCTTCGTGATGACCAGCTCGCCGACCTCCTCCACGACGGCGTTGCCGGCCTCGTCGAACGCGTTGACCGCGGCGCCCAGCGCCGGGCAGGACAGCTCGCCGAGCCAGACCGGGACGTCGGGGGCGGCCGCGACGAACGCCGCGCACAGGTCGGTGCCACCGGAGACCGAGCAGATCTGGACGGTCCGCCCGACCTCGTTCACGATCCATCGGAAGCCTTCGACGCTCAGCGGCGCGCCGGTGGAGCCGACCGCGCGCAACGCCGTCAGGTCGTAGCGCTCGGAGGGCTTGATGCCCGCCTTGAGGCAGCTCTGGATGAACGGCGCCGACGTGCCGAAGTAGGTGACGCGGTGCTGCTCGGCCAAGTGCCAGAGCGCGTTCAGGTCCGGGTACCCCGGGCTGCCGTCGTAGAGCACGATCGTGGTGCCCACCAGCAGGCCCGAGACGAGGAAGTTCCACATCATCCAGCCGGTGGTGCTGAACCAGAAGAACCGGTCGCCCGGCCCGAGGTCCGTCTGCAGCGCGAGGGCCTTGAGGTGCTCGAGGACGATGCCGCCGTGGCCGTGCACGATGCCCTTCGGCAGGCCGGTGGTGCCCGAGGAGTAGAGCACCCACAGCGGGTGCGCGAACTCGACCGGCTCGAACAGCAGCGGCGCGCCCTGGTGCTTCGCGAGCAACTGGGCCCAGTCGAGCGTGCCGTCCATCCGGCCCTCGCCGACGTACTCGACGAGCACGGTCGCGGCCAGCGACGGCAGCTTCGCCCGCAGGTCGGCGACGGTCGTGCGGATGTCGAACTGGCGGCCGTTGTACGCGTAGGCGTTGACGGCGAAGAACAGCTTCGGCTCGATCTGCACGAACCGGTCCGCGACCGCGCGGACGCCGAAGTCGGGCGAGCACGACGACCAGATCGCGCCGATGCTCGCCACGGCCAGGAACGCGACCAGCGTCTGCGGGCAGTTCGGAGCCAGCGCGACGACCCGGTCGCCCTTGCCGATGCCCAGCTCGAGGAACGCCGCACGGGCCGCCGCGACCTGCGCGCGCAGCTCGCCGTACGTCAGCTGGGTGGCTAGGCCGTCTTCGCGGTGGAAGATCACCGCCGTCTCGTCGTCGCCCTTCGCGGCGCCCGCGACGCCGGGCGTGAGCGCGTGCTCCGCGTAGTTGAGCGTGCCGCCCTCGAACCAGACGGCGTCCGGCATCCCGCCCGAGAGCACCTCGCCGGGCCGGTCGTGCCAGCGCACGCCGAGGAAGTCCGCGACCGCCGCCCAGAAGTCCGGGCCGCGCTCGACGGAAAACTCGTGCAGCGACCGGTAGTCGTCCACCTCGACGCCGCGCTCGGCGCGCAGCCACTGGCGGAAGGCTTCGATCTTGGTGTCGGCGACGTGGCGCGGCTCGGGGCGCCACAGGACCTCGGGAGCGTCTGCGGTGTGCGTCACGTCACGAGGGTAATCCCGACTACCGCAGGTGCGCGTCGAACCAGTTCAGGGTCCGCTGCCACGCCTCGGCCGCCGCGCCGGGGTCGGCGTCGAAGCGGTGGTTCGCGCCCGGGTAGTGGACGACGTTCGTCGCGACCTTCGCCGACGCGGCGGCGTCGCGCAGCCGCTCGACCTCGGCACCGCCCGCCTCGTCGCCGGCGTCGCCGTACATGCCGAGCCACGGGCTGGTGAGCTTCCCGGCGATCTCGACCAGCGCGGGCAGTTCGGCGGCCTGCTGCCCGCCGACGCTGACGGCCGCGCCCAGCTTCCGGTGCGAGGCGACGACGAGGGCCGCGGTGCCGCCGAGGTCGAAGCCCATCACGCCGAGCAGGTCGCCCTGGACGCCGCGTTCGACGAGCCAGGCGAGGGTCAGGTCGGTCGCGTCGAGGAGATCCTGCTGGGTGAGGCGGTCGTTCTCCAGGTGCGGGGTGACGGTCAGCCACCCCTCCGTGGCCAGGCTGGCGAGCAGCAGCTTCACGCCGTCGGTGACGCCGTCCGCTTCGTGCAGCACCACCAGGCCGCCGCGTAGCGCCCCCTCGGGCTCCGAGAAGGTCAGGCGGAGGGTGGGGCCGTCGGTGCGCTGGTAGTCCACGGTGCTGGTCGACGTCATTGCGTCACTCAATCACTTCGAAGTGAACGGGAGGAACCCAGTGTGGCAGGAGAGCACGCCGCCGACCGTCTGAAGGGACTCGCGGGGCGGCGGGCGGAAAAGATACGGTGACCGGGTCGTCCCGTCGAATTCCAGGAGCGCCGAAGATGCCGTCCGTGTCCCCGCGTGCCGATCTCGAATCGTTGCCGAAATACGTCCCCGGCCGGACGATCGAAGGCGCGATCAAGCTGGCGAGCAACGAGGTGCCCGGCGGCGCGCTGCCGAGCGTCGCCCAGGCGATCGCCGAGGCCGCGGCCGGGATCAACCGCTACCCGGACACCGGGTCGCAGGTGCTGCGCGAGCGGCTGGCCCGCGACCTGGACGTCCCGGTGGAGCGGGTCGCGATCGGCTGCGGCTCGGTGTCGCTGTGCCAGCAGACGATCCAGGCCGTCTGCGCGCCCGGCGAGGAGGTCATCTTCGGGTGGCGCTCCTTCGAGGCGTACCCGATCGTCACGCAGGTCGCGAACGCCGTCTCGGTGAAGGTGCCGATCACCGAAGGCCAGGAGCTCGACCTGGACGCGATGCTCGCGGCGGTCACGGACAAGACGCGGGTCGTCTTCGTCTGCAACCCGAACAACCCGACCGGCACGGCGATCCGCCGCGCCGAGCTCGAGCGGTTCATGGACGCCGTGCCGGAGCAGGTGCTGATCGTGCTCGACGAGGCGTACAAGGAGTTCGTCACCGACCCGGAGGTGCCGGACGGCGTCGAGTACACGCGGACCCGCTCGAACGTGATGGTGCTGCGCACGTTCTCGAAGGCGTACGGCCTCGCGGGCCTGCGCGTGGGGTACGCGGTCGCGCCGGAGCCGATCGCGGACGCGCTTCGCCAGGTGTACGTCGCCTTCTCGGTGAACATGCTGGCCCAGGTCGCCGCGCTGGCGTCGCTGGACGCGGCCGACGAGCTGCTGGCGCGCTGCCAGGAGATCGTCGCCGAACGCGGGCGAGTCCGGGACGCGCTGCTCGAAGCCGGCTACCAGGTGCCCGAGACGCAGGCGAACTTCGTCTGGCTGCCCCTCGGTGACCAGGCGGTGCCGTTCGCCGAGCACGCGCTGGACCGCAAGCTCGTGGTGCGCCCGTTCGCCGGCGACGGCGTGCGCGTGACCATCGGGACCCGCGAGGAGAACGACCTGTTCCTGGCCGCGGCCCGCGAGTTCACTTCGCGAACTGCTTGACGACCAGCTGGACGACGGCGGCGACCCCGATCACGACGATCACGCCGCGCAGCACCGCCGGCGGCAGCTTCCGGCCGATCTTCGCGCCGAGGAAGCCGCCGGCGGTCGACCCGACCGCCAGCCACAGCACGACGGCCCAGCTGATCGGCGCGACGAACGCGTAGATCACCCCGGCCACGACGTTGACGACGGCGGCGAGCACGTTCTTGACGCCGTTGAGCTTCTGCAGCGGCTCGGACAGCAGCATCCCCATGACCGCCATCAGCATCACGCCCTGCGCGGCGGTGAAGTACCCGCCGTAGATGCCGATGAGGAAGATGAAGAACATCAGCAGCGGGCCGGCCTTGTGCTCTTCGCCGTTGGCTTCGCGGCGCTTCGCCACCCACTTGGAGACCTTCGGCTGCACGATCACGAGGATCACGGCCAGGCCGACGAGCACGGGCACGACGGCTTCGAAGGCGTCCTTCGGCAGCGAGAGCAGCAGGATCGTGCCCCCGATGGCCCCGAGGAACGACGCGGCGGCGAACTTCGCGGTCTGCCGCCAGTAGCCCTTGAGCTCGTGCCGGTACCCCCAGGCCCCGCTGAGCGTCCCGGGCGCGAGCCCGATGGCGTTCGACGTCGTCGCCGTCACCGGCGGATAGCCGAGCGCGACGAGTACGGGAAAGGTCACGAGCGTCCCCGACCCGACGACGGCGTTGATGGTGCCCGCCCAGATCCCGGCGACCACGATGATCGCCGCGTGCCACCACGTCATGAAGCATTCACGTGCGGAGCCTAAGCATCGCGGCGCGGAGCCGCGACGCGCACGGGCTCAGATGTGGCAGGCCAGACACTCAGCGCGGGGTGAAGACGCAGAACTCGTTGCCCTCCGGGTCGGCCAGCTGGTCCCAATCCACATCACCTCCCCGCTCACGGATCAACGTCGCACCCAGCGCCAGCAGCTCCGACGTCTCGCCGAAGACGTCCAGGTGCATGCGGTTCTTCACCGACTTCGCCTCCGGGACCGGATTGAGCCAGATCAGCGGGCCCTCGCCGGCCGGGTCGACGATCGGGACCGGCCAGTCGTCGGGGCGCGAGTCTCCCGTCAGGGAGTCGCGGCGGACGTAGCCCAGGGCCGCGCACCACCAGTCCGCCAGCGCCTGGTGGTCGTTCGCGTCCAGCGCCAGGTCCTTGAACTTCGCCGTCACGCCGCTCCCTCCGGGACGTGCGCGGGCACCAGCTCCGACACCACCCGCCAGCCGAGCGACGCGTACAGCCCGCGCCCGGCTTCCGTCGCCAGCAACGCGCTCGACCCGACTCCGGCCGCGGCGCTCAGCCGGTGCATGACCACCCGGCCCAGCCCCCGGCGCCGGTGCTCCGGTTCCGTCTCGATCTTGTCGAACACCGCCACCCCGTCAGCCACCGCGACCCGGCCCCGGGCCGCCGAAGCGCCGTCGCAGGACACCGCCACGTCCCACGCCGGACCCGCACCCGTCACCGCCACCGCGTACCCCGGTGGCGCCGCCACCGCGGGCACCGGCCCCTCGAACGTCATCAAGTACTCCGTCTCCCCTGCCTCCCACTCCGCCGTCAGCCCCGCCAGCACCGCCGCGCGCGGGCCGCACGTCTTCAGCCACGTGCCGGGCGCGGCCACCGTGCGCGCCCGCGACGCCACCGTCGACGGCGAGCGCAACAAATAACGCACGCGGTGGCCGGGCATCCCGACGTCGAGACGGTGGCCGTCCGGCTCCTCGACCGGCGCCGCCACCGCCCGCGACACCGCCCAGCCGCGCGCCCACGCCCCCAAGATCTCCATGTCCGCGATCATGACAGCCACCCCCGACAATTCCCGGAGCTGACAGGATGGGCGGTGTGGACACCGAGCAGGTCTGGAGCGCGACCGTGGACCGGCTGCGGTCGCGGATCGACTCCGGCGACCTGCCGCCGGGGTCGCGGCTGCCCGCCGAGCGCGTGCTGTGCGAGGAGCTCGGCATCAGCCGCGGGTCGCTGCGGCAGGCGCTGCGCGTTCTCGACTCCATCGGCTACGTCCAGATCCGCGCCGGCTCCGGGACCTACGTGCGTGAGCAGCAGGAACAGCCCCTGCGCACCTGGTTCACCGAGCACGACCAGCTCGTCGAAAAGCTCTTCGACCTGCGCGCGACCGTCGAGCCGACGCTCGCCGAGCGGCTGGCGCGGCACGCCACCGCGAAGACCGTGAGCCGGCTCGAGGACAACGTCGCCGAGATGGCGCAGGCCGCCGAAGCCGGGGACATGCTGCGCGTGATCGCCACCGACGCCGAGTTCCACCGGGTGATCGCGCAGAACGCGGGCAACGACGACGTCGCCGGGCTGCTGCGCTCGGTCCTCGCCCTGGTCGGCGAGGAGCGGCGGGCGGCGCTGCGGCTGCCCGGCCAGATCCGCAAGGCCGTCGACGACCACCGCGCCATCCTCGACGCCGTCCGCCGGTCCGATCCCGCCGCGGCCCGCGAGCTGACCCTCAAGCACCTGCTCGACGCCAAGACCTACGCCCACGACTTCGCCGCCGAGGAGCACTGATGGAGAAGGTGCGCTTCACCGAGGAAAAGGCCACCATGCTGGCCACCCTCTACGGCCGCGCGCTCGACAGCCGCGAGGCCGACCCGGTGCTCGGCGACCGGGCCGCCGACGAGGCCGTCCGGCAGATCGACTACGACTTCGCGAAGCTCGGCATCACCCGCGACAGCGCCGTGAGCGTCGTCCTGCGCGCGAAGCCGATCGACGGCTGGGCCGCCGGATACCTCGCCGGGCACCCGGACGCGGTCGTGCTGCACCTCGGCTGCGGGATGGACACCCGGTTCCAGCGCCTCGCCCCGCCGGAAACCACGCACTGGTACGACGTCGACTACCCCGAGGTCGTCGAGCTGCGCGAAAAGCTCTACGCGCCGGCGCCGAACCACACGAACATCGGCACCTCGGTCACCGACTTCGGTTGGCTCGACCAGGTGCCGTCGGACCGGCCCGCGTTGATCGTCGCCGAGGGCCTGACCATGTACCTGACCCCCGAGGACGGCGCCGAGCTGATCCGCCGGCTGGTCGCGAAGTTCCCTTCCGGCGAACTCGTCTGCGACGTCTTCAGCAAGCTCGGCATCAAGGCGCAAAAGCTCAACACGCCCGTCCGGCGGGCGAAAGCGACCCTGCGCTGGGGCGTCGACGACCCGCACGAGCTGGAGCGCTACGGCCTGACGCTGGTGTCCTCTTTGGACGCGGCGCACTGGGCCACCCCGGACGTCCTGGCCCGGCTCCGGCCGTTCACGCGGTTCCAGCTGCGGACGCTGAAGTACTTCCCGCCGCTGGCGCGGATGGCGCGGCTCGTGCGGTACCGCTTCTAGCGGGACTCCAGCACCCGCGCCACGAACTTGTGCAGCTTCTCCTCGAGCCGCGCGACGCGTTCGTCCACGGTGAGCGTCTCGAACGGCTGCGGCACGTCGGACTTCAGCTCGCCGCGGACGTACTGGCAGCACCCGAGGTTCCCGCAGGCGTAGATGCCCAGCGTGTTGCCGTCGCGGCCGGCCTTCCCCGCTCGCTTGCCGGAGAACAGCGTGATGTCCGACAGCCCGTGCGTCGTGGTGCAGAAGCCGCAGATGTTGCTGCGCAGCCGGGACTTCGGCGCGGGCGCCGCGCGCAGGGCGAGCCCGACCACTTCGCCGCCGTGGGGCAGCACGAGGTAGGCGCGCCCCGGTGCCTTGGAGTCGCGCCAGCCGAGGAATTCCCTCCTGTCCCACGGGATTTCTTCGGGCCGGGCGGGCAGCGTCACGCCCTTGGCTTCGCCGCGGGTGCAGTTGACGAACGAGGCCCGGATCTCGTCCTGGCCGAGTGGGTCCATGATCGGCACGGTAACCAGCGGGCACCGGCGGTGGCCACGCATTTTCGGCCGTACGATCAACGCCGTGCGCAAGATCGCCGTGAGGAACTTCCGGGTGGTGTTGCGCACCAGCCTGGGCTTCGCCGGTCTGGGCGTCGGCTCCAGTGTGGCCGGCTCCGGGGTGGTCGCCCTGCTGCTGGTGCTGCAGGGCCTGCCCAGCGACGTCGGCGAGCACGGCTGGGTGCTTGGGATGACCGCCGCCTTCATCGTCGCGGCGTCGCTGCTCGCCGGCACCGTGTGGACGGCGTGGCTGCAGCGGCGCACCGCGGTCTGGTTCGTGCTCGGCCGCCCGCCGTCGGAGAGCGAGGCCAAGCGCGCGCTGCGGCTGCCGGTCGACATGGCCGTGGTCAGCGGCACGCTCTGGCTGATCGGCACGGTCATCCTCACCTCGCTGGCCGGGGCGCTCGGCTCGGCCGACGACGCCGTCGGCATGGCGACGGTGATCGGCCTCGGCGGGCTGACCACGGTCGGCCTCACCTACCTCGCGGCCGAGTGGGTGGCGCGGCCGGTGATGACGATCGCGCTGGGCGTCCTGCCGCCGCGCGGCTCGCTGCCGGTCACGGTGCTGACCCGGCTGGTCGTCACCTGGGCGCTGGCCAGCGGCGTCCCGTTCGTGGGCGTGCTGCTCGTCGCCACCCCGCCGGACCTCGGCTCGGGCAACCCCACCGCGAGCCTGGTCCTGCTGTCGGTGATCGGCCTCGCCGTCGGCGCGATCGGCACCGCGCTGCTGGCCAGGGCGGTCGCCGCGCCGCTGCACCGGCTGCGCGTGGCGCTCGACGAGATCGCGCGCGGCGACACGAGCGTGGCCGTCGACGTCGACGACTCCAGCGAGATCGGCCTGCTCCAGACGTCGGTGAACCAGCTCGCCGCCGGCCTGCGCGAGCAGGCGCGGATGCGGGACCTCTTCGGCAGGCACGTCGGCGCCGACGTCGCCCGGCACGCGCTGGAGTACGGCGCTTCGCTGTCCGGGGACGTCCGCGAGGTGACGGCGCTGTTCGTCGACGTCGTCGACTCGACCGCGCTGGCCTACCGGACGCCGCCGGAGGAGCTGGTCGGGAAGCTGAACCGGCTGTTCGCCGCCGTCGTCTCCGCGGTCGGCGCGCGCGGCGGGCTGGTCAACAAGTTCCAGGGCGACGCCGCGTTGTGCATCTTCGGCGCCCCGACCCGGCTGGCGGACGCGCCGACCGCCGCGCTCGCCGCGGCCCGCGCGA
>NZ_JAAGNB010000446.1:0-7375 GCF_010550475.1 Amycolatopsis sp. SID8362 | reverse complement strand
AGCTGACGGACGGCGAGCGCGAGCGCGCCCGGCAGCTCGCCCGGCGCGACCGGCGGATCGCCCAGGCCCTGGCGGCGCGGGAAGGGTTCGCCGAGTACCTGGCCGCGGGCACGGCCATGGTCGCCCGCTGGACGGTCGGCGAAGGGCCGTTGTTCCAGGTGGGGAGCGCGCTGATCACGGCGGCCGTCGAGTGCCGCCGGGCGGGAGTGCACGAGCCGCTGCCGCTGGAGCTGCTGGCCGCCTTGGCGCGTGAGTTCGTCGATCCGGTCTGGCGGGACCGCGGCGACCTGCCGTCGGCCGGGGAGGCGGCTGCTTGGGCGAGCCTGCCCGTCCTCCAGGCCAGTTCGTGCCTGCAGCCGTACCGGGACGGGACGCTGATGGCCATGGACTACCTGGTCGACCACGCCGACCGCGGCGGCCCGCCCGGCCACGGCCGCGAAGTACCAGACCCGGTGTGGGACGCGGTGCTCGGCGACCCGGCTCCCGACCGGGCGTACGGCGTGGGCGTCACGGCGTACCTGCGCGGCAGGCGGGACGTCGCGGAGCGCGCGTTCCGCGCCGCGGCCGAAGGCGGGCACCTGGCGGGGATGACGGCGTTCGGCGTGCTCTGCCACCGCGACGAGCGCGCCGAGGAAGCCGAGAAGTGGTGGGAGGAAGCGGCCGCCCGCGGGCACAGCTCGGCGATGGTGAACCTCGGCGTCGTGCACGACAAGCGCGCCGAGCGCGAGACGGCGCTGGCGTGGTGGCACCGCGCGGCCGACCTCGGCGACCCCGAAGCCGTCTACCGCCTGGGTTGCGTCGACGAAGAGGCGGGGAACGCCGCGGCGGCGGAAGAGCGTTTCCGGGCCGCCGCCGAACACGGTGAACCGCGGGCGTTCTCCAGCCTCGGGGAGCTGTACCGCCGGGCCGGCCGGACGGACGAGGCGCTCGGCATGTTCCGCGAATCCTTCCGGCTCGGGCAGCCCTTCGCGGCCTTCTGCGTCGCGTTCGTCCACGAGGAGAAAGACGAACTGCGGGAGGCTGCGAAGTGGTTCGCGATCGCGGCCGAGCTGAAGACTCCCCACGCGCGCACCCGGCTTGCCACCGTCCTGCTGAAGCTGGGGGACGAAGACCGCGCGGAGGCGGCGTTCCGCGAGGCCGCCGAAGACGGCGACGGCGAAGCACTCGCCTGGCTCGCCGGCCAGGCCGACGACGACGCGGAATCCGACCGGCTGTACCGGGAAGCAGCGGAGAAGGGCTTTCGCAGCGCCATGACCATCACGGCGATCCGGCTGTTCGCCCGCGGGGACGCGGCAGGCGCCGAGCACTGGTACCGCACGGCGGCCGTGGACGGCGAACCGGCGGCGATGGCCGCGCTGGGGTCGCTGCTGCACACGAGCGGCCGCTACACCGAGGCCGAAAAGTGGTACCGGCGAGTGCTCGAAGCGCAGCTCGAGGCCGAGCCACGCGCGGCGGGCCTGGAAGACCAGGTCATGGGCGGCTGCGTGGTCAACCTGTCGAAGATCCTTCGCCGCCGCGGCAAGCAGGCGGAGGCGGAAGCGGTCCTCCGGCGGGGTGCGGCGGCGGGCCTGCCGGTGGCCATGACTCATCTCGCGGCTCAGCTCGTGAAGGACCGGCAGAAGACCGAAGCGAGGGAGTGGTACACCCGCGCCGCGGAGGCCGGCGAGGTCGACGCCCTCGTCGTGCTCGGCGAGCTGGCGCTGGAGGAAGACGACCCGGCCGCGGCGGAGAAGTGGTTCACCCTCGCCGCGGCGCAGTCGGACGTCGACGCCCTCGTCAACCTCGCGGTCTTCCGCCGGGACGCCGGAGACACCGAAGGGATGAAGAAGTTCCTGCGGCTGGCGGCCGACCTGGGCGACCCGGACGCCATGGTCGAACTGGGCCGCGCGGCGGACGCGGAGCAGGACGAATCGCAAGCCGAGCTGTGGTACACCCGCGCCGCCGAACACGGCGACGTGCCGGCGATGTCGGTGCTCGCGAAACGGGCGATGCGGCGGGACGACCCCGAGCTCGCGCTGTCCTGGTTGACCCGGGCCGCGGAAGCGGGGGACGCCGGAGCGGCCGCCAACTGCGGCGAGGTCCTGCTGCGCCTGGGAAAGCCCGCCGAAGCGGCGAACTGGTGGAAGCGGGCCGCGGCCGGGGGTGACCTGCCGTCCGCCACCAACCTCGGGGTGTGGCTGGAGAAGCAAGGCGAGGTCGCCGCCGCGGTGAAGTGGTGGAAGCACGCCGCTCGCGGTGGGCAGCCGGAAGCGATGATGGCGTTGAGCAGCCATGAGCTCTCCCTGCGAAATCTCGGGGAGGCCATGGTTTGGGCGGAACAGGCCGCCGATCGCGGGCACACCCCGGCCATCGCGCACAACGCGGCCCTGCACGCGATCGCCGGCGACTTCGGGCAAGCTGCCGAGTGGTACCGCCTCGCCGCCGTCGTCGGTGATCCCGCCGGGGAAAAGGGATTGGCGCGGCTCGAGCGGATTGCCGCGCGAGGTGGTGGCGCGGTCTAACCGAGCGCCTTCTCGTAGCAGACCGACTCGGGATCGCTTTCGTGCGGCGGGAAGTTCGGCACCCGCCGGTACCCCGCTCGCTCGTACAAGCGCATCGCCGCCGGCTGGCGGACTCCGGTTTCCAGGCGGAGGCGGTGCGCGCCCTGGTTGCGGGCCAGGCGTTCGGACTCCGCGACCAGCGCGCCCGAGACGTCGGTTCCTCGCGCGTCCGGGGCGACGAACATGCGCTTCAGCTCAGACAGGCCCGGCTCGACCGGTTCGACCGCGCAGCAGCCGATCGCGCGGGGGCCGTCGCGGGCCAGGAGGTAGCGGCTGGCCGGGGCCAGCGGGCGGGGCTGGGCGTCCGGGGGCAGGTCGTAGACCACGATCAGCTCGGCGGTCATCGCCGTCATCAGGGCGAGCAGCAACCCGTCGTCGGCCGGGCACTCCGCGACGGTGGCCACTTCACGCCTTCTTCGCGCGGCTCGGCGCCACCCGCGGCGGCTCGTTGGGCATCTTCGGGTAGACCGGCGGCCACGGCGCGTCCATCAGCCCGTTCGCCATGTCCGCTTCGGACATCGCGAGCAGCGGCTCGATCGACTGCGGCCGCTCCCCCGCGCCGGCCCACGGGTCGCCGCGTTCGGCCACCCGCGCGGGCACCGTGCTCAGGGTGAGCGTGGCCGGCTCCACCGTGTCCAGCTCGTCCCAGCCGATCGGCGTCGACACCTGGCCGCCCACCCGCGGCCGCACGCACCAGGCGCCGAACACGGTCTTGTGCGGCGCGTTCTGGTTGAAGTCGACGAACACGCGCGAGCCGCGTTCCTCCTTCCACCACTGCGCGGTGATCTTCTCCGGGTGACGGCGTTCGAGCGCCCGGGCCAGCGCGACCGCCGCGGCGCGCACCTGGAAGCTGTCCCAGCGCGGTTCGAGCAGCACGTACAGGTGCAGGCCCCGCGAACCGGACGTCTTCAGGTGGCCTTCGATGCCGTGCTCGGCCAGGAACTCCCGGGTCAGCACCGCGGCCTCGCGCAGCTCGTCGAAGCCGATGCCGGGCGACGGGTCGAGGTCGACGCGCAGCTCGTCGGTGACCTCCGGGGTGCCCGCGCGGTACGGCCAGACGTGGAAGCCGAGGCAGCCGAGGTTCACCGCCCACAGGATGTGCGCGAGGTCCTTCGCCACCAGCGCGTCGCTCGTCGTGCCGTTCGGCGTCGAGACGACGGTGGTGCTCAGCCACGGCGGCGCGCCCTTCGGCACGCGCTTCTGGAACCAGTTCTTGCCGCCCGCGCCGTCGGGGTAGCGCTCCAGCAGCAGCGGGCGCCCGCCGAGCCGGGCCAGCAGCGGCCCCGAGATCGCGCGGTAGTACTCGACGAGGTCGAGCTTCGTCTCGCCGCGCTCCGGGAAGTAGACCTTGTCCGGGCTGCTGATCTTGACCTCGACGCCGTCGACGTCGAGCAGCACGGCCTCGCTCATCGCGCCTCCCCGAACAGCTTGGCGAGCTCGGCGGGCGGCGCCTCGTCGAGCTGGGCGTACGTGCAGGACTCCGGGGTGCGGTCGGGCCGGAACCGGACCAGCCGCCCGCCGTGGCGGAACCGGCCGCCCTGCAGGTGCTCGTAGCGGACCTCCGCCACCCACTCGGGCCGCAGCGGCTCCCAGGAGAGGTCCTTCTGCGGCGCCCACCGGCTCATCGCGCCCGGTTGGCGGCCGGCCGGGGGCTCGTACTCGGCCCACGACCGCCACGGGTGCCCTTCCAGGGCGTTCTCCCGCAGCGGCGCCAGCTCCTCGACCAGCTCCGCCCGCCGCGCCTTGGTGAAGCTGCTGGCCACGCCGACGTGGTGCAGCACGCCGTCGCCGTCGAACAGCCCCAGCAGCAGCGAGCCGACACCGGCGCCGTCCTTGTGCCAGCGGAACCCGGTCACGACGCAGTCGGCCGTGCGCTCGTGCTTGACCTTCAGCATCACCCGTTTGTCCTGCTCGTACGGCAGGTCCGCGGGCTTGGCCATGACACCGTCGAAGCCCGCGCCCTCGAACCGGGTGAACCAGTCCTCGGCCTGCGCCGGGTCGTCGCTCAGCGGGGTCAGGTGGACGCGCTGCAGCCCGTCGGCGTCGGTGCGCAGGATGCTTTCCAGCTCCCTGCGCCGCTCGCGGAAGGGCTCGCCGGTGAGGTCGGTGTCGCCGAGGGCGAGCAGGTCGAACGCGACGAAGCTGGCCGGCGTCTCCTCGGCGAGCTTGCGCACGCGCGAGGCCGCCGGGTGCAGCCGCAGCTGCAGGGCCTCGAAGTCGAGCCCCGCGGGCGTGACCAGCACGATCTCGCCGTCCACGACGCAGCGGGGCGGCAGCGCGGCGGCCAGCAGCTCGACCAGCTCCGGGAAGTAGCGGGTCAGCGGGCGGTCGTTGCGCGACCCCAGCTCGACCTCGTCACCGTCGCGGAACACGACGCAGCGGAAGCCGTCCCACTTGGGCTCGTACAGCAGCCCCGGGTCACGAGGCACCTCGTGCACGGCTTTCGCGAGCATCGGCCGCACCGGCGGCATCACGGGCAAGTCCACCGCGCGAGCTTAAAACACGGGTACGACAATTCACGGCGTGATACACACTGACTCGTGACCACCGAACGCCCCGCACCGCCCCTGACCGGGGGCGAGCGCGAAATGCTCCGCACGTTCCTCGACTTCCACCGCGCCACCCTCGCGATGAAGTGCGACGGACTGTCCGACGAGGACCTCCGCCGCGCCGCCAGCCCGCCGTCGACGCTGTCGCTGCTCGGGCTCGTCCGGCACATGGCCGAAGTGGAGCGCACCTGGTTCCGCCGGGTGATCAACGCCGAAGACATCCCCCTGCGGTGGTCGACCGAAAACGACTTCCAGGCCGCCTACGACGCGAGTTCCTCGACCCGCGCGGAAGCCTTCGAGGCGTGGCAGGCCGAAGTGGAGCAGTCGCGCAAGATCGAGGAAGCGGCCGAGTCCCTCGACGTCACCGGCCACCAGCCGCGCTGGGGCGAGGACGTGTCGCTGCGGCTGGTGATGCTGCACATGATCCACGAATACGCCCGCCACAACGGGCACGCGGACTTCATCCGGGAAGCCATCGACGGCGTCACCGGCGCCTGATGCCACGCGTCCGAGGTTCGTCGGCAGCGGCCCGGCGATGCGCCCCAATGTGGCGTTGGTTGCGTCTGACGCACCGAACGCCACATTGGGGTTTTCTCACAGGCGGCGGTGTGGGCGGGGTGCCGGGTGGCCCGGCCGGCTGCGGCCGCTCGCGCGTCATGAATGACTCATTCATGTCGTCGGACGACATGAATGAGTCATTTACTACATCGCAGCCCGCCACGACGCCGCCCATGTGGGTGACCGGTCACGAGGCAATCCCTGCTCCTGACCGAACCTCAACGCGGCAACGAACTTCCGACGCGTGACACCGGTGGACGTGCCCGCGTGGCTCCTCGACTCGGATCCGGCCCTGCGCTGGCAGGTCGAGCGGGACCTCGCGGGCGCCCCACCGGAAATCTGGGAAGCGACGCGCGCCCGGGTCGCGTCGGAGGGGTTCGGCGCGCGGCTGCTCGCGGCGCAGGACCCGGACGGCCGCTGGGCGGGCGGCGCGTTCTTCCCGGCCGGCTTCCGCGGCGACGAACCCCAGCCGTGGACGGCGACGACGTGGTCGCTGAACGCCCTGCGCGAGTGGGGTCTCGACGCCGCGGTACTGGGCGGCACGGCCGGGCTGCTGGCCGCGAACTGCCGCTGGGAGTACGACGACCTGCCCTACTGGGACGGCGAAGTCGACTGCTGCATCAACGCCTGGACGCTGGCCAACGGTATGTGGCTCGGCGCGGACGTCGCCGGGATCGCCGAGTGGTTCACCACGCACCGGCTGCCGGACGGCGGCTGGAACTGCGAGTGGGTCGAAGGCTCGACGCGGTCGTCCGTCCACTCGACACTCAATTCCCTCAAAGGGTTGCTGGCGTACGAAACCGCGACGGGTGGCACGCCGGAAACGCGGGAAGCCCGCCGTGGCGGCGAGGAGTACCTGCTGGAACGCGGGCTGTTCCGGCGGTTGTCGACGGGCTCGGAACTGGCGCCGTGGGTGCGTGAGTTCGGCTACCCGATGCGCTGGCACTACGACGTCCTCAACGCGGCTTCGTACTTTCGCGACGCCGGACGGCCGGACGAGCGGCTGGCCGAGGCGATCGAGCTGATCCGCACGGCCCGGCAGCCGGACGGGACGTGGCTGCAGCAGCGGACCGACACCGGACGCGTGTGGTTCGCGGTGGACGTCCCGGCCGGCGAGCCGTCGAAGTGGCTGACGTTCTTCGCGACGCGTGTCCTGGACTGGTGGGACGCCCGCTAAAGCTCCGCGGCGAGTGCGCCCCAAGGCGGCCTTGGTTGCGTCTTGCGCACCGAAGGCCGCCTTGGGTGCGTCTGACGCACCGAAGGCCACCTTGGGGCGCTCGCTAAAGCTCCGCGAGCACCAGGCCACTGCGCGGCTTCGGCGTGAAGTACGTGGCCTTGCGCGGCATCCGCCGCCCCGCCGCGTGCACGGCAAGGACGTCCGCGTGGCTCACCGGGGCCAGCAGCACCACCGCGTCGGCGTCCGGGGGCACCGGGCGGCCGTCCGGGAGCGGGTGCATGCACGGTCCGTCCGGGTCGATCCCGAGCGCCTCGGCGAACAGCACCCGCTCGACGATCTCGTGGTCGATCACCGGTGCCGGCACGTCGGGCTTCGGCAGCACGACCCGCAGCACCGCCGTGCCCGCGCGCACCACCGCCTCGCCGGTGACCGGGACGGCGTGCTCGTCGTAGCGCACGTCGAGGCCCGCCGCGGACCAGCGGGAAACCAGGTCCTCCGGGCCGAAGCCGGTGCCGGTGAGGACCCGGTGGATCGCGCCGATCCGCAGTTCC